>JAYTHH010000214.1:0-4864 GCA_043732745.1 Rhodospirillales bacterium | reverse complement strand
CCGTATCGCAAACACATCATCGCAGCTGCCCATCCCCTGGCCGTCGAAGCTGGGCTTGCCGTGCTGCGCGAGGGTGGCTCGGCCGCCGATGCCGTCGTGGCCGTGCAGATGGTGCTGGCGCTGGTGGAGCCGCAATCCTCCGGCCTCGGCGGCGGCGCGCTGGCGTTGAGCTTCAACCATGCCAGCCGCGAGGTGCTGGCTTGGGACGGCCGCGAGACCGCACCGGCCGCAGCCGGGCCGGACCTGTTCCTGGGACAGGACGGCAAGCCGATGCCCATGCCGGAAGCCGGGGTCGGTGGCCGCGCGGTGGGCGTGCCGGGGGCTGTGCGTATGCTGGAGGCGATGCACCGCGCCCAGGGCAAGCTTTCGTGGGATCGCCTGTTGGCACCCGCCATCCGGCTGGCCGAGGCTGGATTTCCGGTCTCCGCCCGGCTGAGCGCCGCGATTTCTGCCGATGGTGATCGCCTGCGCCGCCAGCCTACCGCACGTGCCTATTTCTTCCTGCCGGATGGTGCGCCACTGCCGCCAGGCCACATGCTCGTGAATCACCCGTTGGCTGAAACCCTGCGCGCCATCGCCGCCGGTGGGGCGTACGCGTTGCTGCGCGGCGCCATCGCGTCCGATATCGCGACTGTGGTGCGCAACGACCCCAATCCCGGCCTGATTAACACCGACGATCTCGTGACCATTACCGCGCGTGCCCGGCCAGCGGTGTGCGGGCCCTATCGGGCACTCATGGTCTGCGGCATGGGCCCGCCTTCGTCCGGCGGCATCGCGGTGCTGCAGATTTTGGGCGTGCTGGGCCATTTCAACCTGCAGGGCCTGGATCCAAGTGGCGTGGACGCCACACATCTGCTGATCGAGGCGGAGAAGCTCGCCTATGCCGACCGCGCGCTCTATTCGGCCGACTCCGATTTCGTGCCGGTTCCGATCCGCGGCATGCTCGATCCCGCATACCTGACCGCCCGTGCCCAACTGATCGACATCGACCGCGCCAACCCCGCGCCGCGGGCCGGCAATCCGGATTTTCGCGATCCCGGCATGGCGCCCGCGCTGCCGCAGCCGGAGCACGGCACCAGCCAGATCGTGGCGATCGACGATGATGGCAACGCGGTCAGCATGACCACCACGGTGCAGGACAATTTCGGCGCGCGGCTCATGGTGCGCGGGCTGCTGCTGAACGATGCGATGACCGATTTCGCCTTCACGCCCGAAATCGGTGGTCACCCTGTCGCCAACCGGGTGGAAGGCGGCAAGCGACCGCGCAGCTCGATGTCGCCCACTCTGGTGTTCAGCCGCGAGGGCGAGCTGCGCATAGCCGCAGGCGCGCAGGGCGGGTCGCGCATTCCAGGTTTCATGGCGCAGGTTCTGATGCGGATGATCGATTTTGCCATGACGCCGCAACAGGCGCTTGCGGCGCCACATGCGCAGACCACCGGTGTGGCCACCGAGCTGGAAACCGGCCCCCTGGCTGCAGATCTCGCAGAACGACTGCGGGCGCGCGGCCAGACCGTCACGGTGTTGGCACTGGATTCCGGCCAGCAGGCGGTTGTGGTCACGCCGGAGGGCATGATCGGCGCGTCCGACCCGCGACGCGACGGCGCGGTCGCCGGTGATTGATGCGCCGGGTTGGCCGGCGGCTGCACTCTGAAAATGATTCATCATATCGCCGATGGTGGGCATCGGAGGGCTCCCGGGGCATTGCGCGCGTCCGGCGCTACCAGGTTTCGCCTCGGGGAGGGTTCGCATGACTGACGCACTCGATCAGGCCGGAAAAGACTTAGTCAAGGTGGCGCTGATCGGCTGCCCGTTCGACCAGGGCGCAGCTGAGCCAGGCGCCCGCATGGGGCCATCAGCGTTGCGCGTGGCGCGGCTGGCGGAAACGCTGGGCGAGCTGGGGGTGGAGGTGATCGATCACGGCGATCTTCCCGCACCCGAAGCCATCGCGGCCTTGTCGCTGCGCCCAGCCACCAACCAGATGCGCCAGTTGCCATTGGTGGCGGCCTGGTGTCGTCAGATCAGTCGACACGCCTACGACGTGATGCGCGGCGGCGCCACGCCGGTGTTTTTGGGTGGCGATCACAGCATCAGCATGGGCACTGTAAACGGCGTGGCGCGGCACGCTGCCGAAATCGGCCGCGAACTGCGCGTGCTATGGCTGGACGCGCATGCCGATTTCAACACGCCCGCGTCCACGCCATCCGGCAACATGCACGGCATGTCGCTGGCGCTGCTGGCCGGCGAGGCCGGGCTGGGCGACGTGTTCGGCGATGAGCCGACGGCGCAGGTGAAGCTTGATCACCTGCATCTGTTCGGCATCCGCTCGATCGACACCGCCGAACGCCAATCGCTGCGGGCCAGGGGCGTGGATGTGGTGGACATGCGGCTGATCGACGAATTCGGCGTGGCCGCGCTGCTGCGCCGCATCCTTGACGAGGTTCGGACCAGCGACGCCATGTTGCATGTGAGCCTGGACGTGGATTTTCTGGACCCCGCCATCGCCCCAGGCGTCGGCACCACCGTGCCCGGCGGCGCCACCTACCGCGAGGCGCATCTGGCGATGGAGATGCTGCATGATTCCGGCCTGGTGACGTCGCTCGACGTGGTCGAGCTCAACCCGTTCCTGGACATACGCGGCCAGAGCGCACTCCTGCTGGTGGATCTGATCGGCAGCCTGTTCGGCCGCCAGATCATGCATCGCTGAGAATTGCAGCGCGGAGAACTTAACCTTCGGCTGGTGGCACATCCCGGAAATATGGCTCCACCAGGCCTTGCACCTTCATCGTCAGCGGGTTGCCCTTGCGGTCGACGGTGGTGCCGACCGACAGCCGCACCCAGCCTTCGCTGACGCAGTATTCCTCGACATTGTTCTTATCCACACCCTTAAACCGGATACCGACTCTGCGCTCGAGGATCTCGGCGTTGTAGAATGGGCTTTTTGGGTTGGTCGAAAGGCGGTCAGGAAGTTCTGCGGACATGGGAAGCCCTATCTGGTCTCGTTCGGAGCCAGCCTCTTAGACCAGGATGATTCCAAGGGGAAATCAGGGCGGCGAAATCACGGCTCGGCCAAAGCCTTGTCCAGCGTGCGCTGCCATGAGCCGGAGGCGATCTCCTCGTCGAGCCAGGCGCTCACCAGCGTCTGCAGGTCGCGGTCCGGCTGCAGCCAGTAGGCCTTTTCCAGATGGGTGAACGCTGCCGGCACTGCCGTTGCGCACAGTTCCTTGTGGATGAAGGCTTGGTGATCCACCTCGATCCCATCCGTCACCATCACGTCGGCGCGGCCGGCCAGGATCTCGTCGAACACGGTGGCGTTGTCTGTGTGCACAGTGAGCTTTGCCTGAGGAAAGTTCGCGCGGGCGAATTCCTCGTTCGACGCGCCCGGATTGACCACCACGCGCACGTCCGGCCGATTGATGGCAGACGTCGAGGTGTATCGCTCGCGGTCGGCGCAGCGAGCGATCGGGCGCTTGCCGTCTACATACACGGTGCGGCCGAATGGGCCTTTGGCTGCACGCGGCGGCAGATTTGTCACGCCGCCCATGGCGATGTCGAATTTGACCGCGGTGTAGTCGGCCATCAGCTGGCCCCACACCGTGGGCACCAGAACCAGACTGACGCCGATCCGTGCCGCGAGGCGCCGGGCCATGTCGATATCGGCGCCGGTGGTGGTTCCGTCCGGATGGCGAAAGCTGAACGGCTTGTAGTCTCCGGTGGTGCCCACGCGCAGTTCGCCGCTGGCGCGAATGCGGTCCAAAACCGCCTCGGCACGTGCGTCGGCGGCGGCCAGGCTGAGCGACAGCGCCACGAAAGCGATGATGTTTCGGCGCATGGCGCGCATTCCCCTTGGCCTTTGGGCAACCATTGCAAACTGTCGGCGGAGCGGCAACCAGGAACGCGGCTGTTCATTTGCTTTGGAACGCCTGCACGTTAATGGATCTGAAAGAGTGGCTCCTGCATATGAAGGCGATGGACAACGATTCTCCCGCAGAGGCCGGAGTGCCGGACACCACACCTGTCGGCTATGTCGGCCATGCCGACCGGCACGAGATCGCCGGATAGGGGTTCGACCCGCGCACCCCTGACGGCGCCCTGTGGCTCGAAGTTTTGGTCGATAACGGGGCGCCCTCGGCGTTTCGTGCCAAGCTGCACCGGCCA
Organism: Rhodospirillales bacterium; assembly: GCA_043732745.1. Taxonomy (GTDB): domain Bacteria; phylum Pseudomonadota; class Alphaproteobacteria; order Acetobacterales; family Acetobacteraceae; genus CAIQQQ01. Next base: position 709 of record JAYTHH010000214.1, on the reverse strand, counting down.
GATCTGGCCGAAGCCGGCTACGGCGACGGTCGCTTCGCCTTCCGGCTGCGATTCCCCAAGCCGCTCCTCTCGAATCGTGGCGATGATCGGCGATCCCGTGCGCGATCGACGCACCCGCTGCTCAATCTCGGCGCGGCGCTGCTGGCGGACGTGGTGCTGGTCGAGAGCGAGGAGCAGGCCACAAGGGTGCGCGGGAAGTTGGCTGGCCGAACGGTGCTGGTGCTGCCTGTGGGTGAAAGCGTGTCGGGGGTGGCTGGCATACTGACCGAAAGCGGCATACCTGTGCCTAGGCCAGAGACCCCGTAGTTCGGGCGCCGCCCAACACCATCGTCCGCACCCCCACGCTTAATCCTCGGCGTTGCTGCGACCGCGCTTGATCTTGGCGCGGTGGCCCTTCTCCTCCAATCGACGAAGCTGCGAGCCATATGTCGGCTTGGTGGCCCGCCGCTTGATCGGCACCACCGCGGCGGCACGGATCAGCTCCAGCAACGCCTCCAGCGCTTCCTCCCGGTTACGCTGCTGGCTGGAATGGCGTTGGGCGGTAAGCACCAGCACGCCGTCCTTGGTCAGCCGCGTGCCGGCGAGTTTTGGCATGCGCGCCTTCACGCCATCCGGCAGATTGGGCGAATTCCGCACGTCGAACCGCAGCATCACGGCGGTGGAAACCTTGTTGACGTTCTGTCCGCCCGGCCCCGAGGCACGCACGAAG
>JAYTHH010000213.1:0-4876 GCA_043732745.1 Rhodospirillales bacterium | reverse complement strand
AAGCCGCGGCGTTGGTTCTGGCGCAGAACGATGCAGGGAACCGCGGCATCAGGAGCGGCGTGCGCGGCAAGCACGATGGCCATGGCGGGATCGTCGGTGGCGTCGTCGACAAGGATGATCTCTTCAATGGCGTCCCCATCGCCCAAGGCGGCCTGGAGGCTGGCGAGGCAGGACCGGGTCTGAAGGACGCCTTTGCAGACCGGCACGATGACTGTGACGCCGTGCCCCACGCCGCCGGGATGCAGCCGATGGGTGGGGGCGTCGTCGTGTCGCTGATGGTTCAGCATTGTACGATCCGGTGCACGGGTGACTGCATTTCCGGGATCGGCCAGCAGGATCTGGCGCACCACAGAACGCGCATGGGCGACTCGATGGGCCTGTGACAGCGGCAGCAGCCGACCCAGCTCAAGCTGCGCGGTGCCGCCGGCGCGCAGGATGACCAGGCCGGCCTTAGCGGGCACGACGATGCGCAGCTCGCCGCCGGACGCATCGATTGCGCCCTGGAAGACTCGCTCATCAGTGGCGGTATCCACGGCGGACAGCGACACATGACCGCCTGCCAATGCGGGATCGACGAGACGTAACGTCACGGCGTCACGGCTCATCGTGAGATTGATGCGCAGATGGGACCGCCAACGGCGGGACGCGAGCACCACGCCGCCGGCCACGATCTCGATCAGATGCCGGCGTCCGTTCAGGGCGGATGCCGGCAGAGCGGCGGCAAAGCGCAGGCATCCCTCCGGCGTGGCCGCGTCAGGCGGGACGCGGGCGATCGCCTGGATTGGCGCACCGTTGAGATGAAGTATCGCCGTATCGGCAGCACCGTGTGTGATCCAGCCGGTGACGGCGTAGTTGATGATATCGGCAATGCTGCATGCGACGGAGCTAGTGGACAGTATTTGCTCCTGCAGCAGAAAACCGTCGACCCAAAGCTGCAGCCGCCTTGCCGGGCCGGCATGGGCCGCCAGATCGCAATCGAATTCGACCTGCTGGCGGGCGGCGTGCGGGGCCGAAACCACACGCGGCCGGCTATGCGCGAGCCAGATGCTGCGTCCGCGCGAGCCGACCAGCGCGGGGCGCAGCCGATGGGCCGGCACCGACGAATCGATCTCGACACGCAGCCTGCCCGGCAGAACATGCATCGTCGTGGGTTCAGTCATGCCAAGGGATAGGCGGGCAGGGTGTTGGCGAGTTCGAAGGCCAACTCGACCGCGCCCGGCGGCAGACGCAAGGTGGCGGCCCCGTCGGTCCAGCGCCAACTGCCTTCCGGCACGTGCCAGCCGGTCTCCAGGCTCCAATGCGCGAGCGGGATCGGGCGCCTTCCAGCCATGATGCGACAGACCGCCACCCCCAGCCGGCGCTTCTCGTCGTTGCCGATCAGCGTGGCCGGCACCGCATGGCGCGACAGCAGCGTCACGCGTGCCAGTGCGCCACCCGGCAGTGCGAATCGGCACCAGGGGCCGCTGCATTCGGGTGCCACGACATCGCCGCCGACACGCAGAAGCAGTCCGGGGTCGGCGATGCGGTCATGGCCCGCGAGCAACGCCCGATCGGCCATTGTCTGGCGGCAAGCGGCAAGGCGGGCCTGGGCGGGCAGCTCGAACGCTGGCGCCGGATCGCTGGGCGGATCGGCAATGGCGTGCAGCTTCGCGCCCTCGTTGTCGTCCAGACGCATGACCGCGCCTTCGACGGACAGCCCGCCGATCAGCAGCCTGCTGCCGCCATCGCCGACCACGCCATGCCAGATTTTCGCTGCCGCGTTCGCCTCGGCCAGGAGGATGGTGACGCCGTTGGCGAGATCGGCGATTTCGGCGAAACCAAAATCGGGAATGTTCACGCGGGCGGCGGCCGGAAGCAGCAGGAGTCGGTCGGGAATGCCTTCACCGATGGCACCGGGCCGGATCAGGACCGGATGCGATCGCCTGCGGTCATGGGCGGGGTCGTGGCGGATCGTTGCCGAACACAGGTGCCGCACGAGCATCGTCTGGCCGGTCTCGTCGATCAGCCGGTCGGTGTGACGCAGATGCTGGACGGCGATCGGGCCGCGAGAGGTGTCGAGCATCGTGCCCGGCGCAAGGCACCACAGCCGCGAATGGCCGATCTCGGCGACACCAAACCAAGATGCGGTCTGTGCTGCGGACAGTTTGGAATTGATAGCGTTCAGGATGCGCCTCCGAAACAGCTGCCCGGTCTGGGCAAGTGTTAGGGGCGCTACCGGACCGCTCCAAGCCACGTTCGTGTTTTGATGAACTTATCGCGACAAGGCAGATCCCGTGTCACGCATCATTCATGAGTGATCCATAGCCGCCCCGCGGGGCGGCCTATTTTCAAAGCCGATTAGCCCTGCGGGGTGTAGCGCCAGACCGAGGCGGGGGGAAAGTTGCGCGGGGTCCAGGCTTCGCGCTTCGCTGCCAGGGCGTGCTTCAGGTATGGTAGCGGCGAGGTTACACAGTAGCTGTAGTGGAGGAAGCCGACGCCGGGGGCCACCGCCTCGATGGCGTCGATGAAGCGGGCCTGCTCGGGAACTGGCAGCAGAACCAGGGGAATTCCGCAGACCACAGTGCCGATGCGGTTGTGCACATGGGCGGGCAGCAGGCTGAACAACTCCCGCGCGTCACCCTCGATCACGTTCACGCCCGGCAGCACGCGGCGCAGATGGGCGGCCATGGTGGGCACGATCTCCACCACATAAAGCTGTTCCGGCGGCATGCCCGAATCGAGCAGGGCGCGCGAGATCACGCCGGTGCCGGCGCCGAGTTCCACCACGGCTTGATCTGGCGCACGACGCACATGGCGGACGACACGGCCGCATAATGTGGGGGAGGAGGGCACGATCGAGCCCATCTGCAGCGGATTGGCGACCCAGCGGCGGAAGAACATCCAGGGATTCGATACCGGCTGTGCCTCGGCTCCATCGCTGGAACGGGCCTCCAGATCGGTTTCGTTCGTGTCCTGCTCAAGCTGTCCGGTCTTGGAGCCAGCGGCGTTGATCACACCGGTCTTCATCACATGGGTCATCGATTTGTCACTCTTGTGCTCGAAGGCGTCCTTGCGCGGGCGGTGCTAGCGCATACGCAGGGGCGGGGAAAGGGTCGCCGTGAAAGATCATCATCACCGATTCGAAATCGACACTCGATTGTGACGGGTTATCGCGGCTTTCGTTGCTTCCGTAGCGGGTCTATGGTCGATATCCAGGACACGCGACGGTTCCGTTCGAGTCCACGCTGCCGGTTCAGCCACGTTTGAAAGCGCAAAACGCCGCCGATGACAGCACGTATTCTCATCGTCGACGACGTCCCCGCCAATTCGAGGCTTCTGGATGCCAGGCTGACAGCCGAATATTATCAGGTGATCACCGCGCATGATGGATTCGAAGCGCTGCGTCTGGCACAGGCGTGGCAGCCGGACCTGATCCTGCTGGACGTCGTGATGCCTGAGATGGACGGCTTCGAGACCTGTCGCCAACTTAAATCCGATCCCGAAACACAGCATATCCCTGTTGTGATGGTAACCGCACTGAACGAACAATCAGAACGCCTGCGCGGGTTGGAGGCGGGTGCCGATGACTTTCTGACCAAGCCGGTGGAGTATGATACGCTGCTGGCCCGCACGCGTTCCATGGTCCGACTCAAGCGTCTGCTGGACGAGCTCCGTGCGCGGGGCGAGACGGCCCGCGCGCTGGGGCTGTCCGCCGAGGGAATGCAGGTGCCGAGCGTAGCCGGCGCGCGGGCGTTGGTGGTGGATGACTGGGAGATGGGCGCGCAACAGGTCCAGGACGCGCTGTCTCGGGAAGGCATCATTCCCGGCCGGGCCGCCAGCGAGGCGCAGGCGATGGCGCTGACCGCGGCGATCCCGTTCGATCTGATCGTGATAAGCCTGTCGATGACCACAAACGACCCGCTGCGCCTCGCGTCACGGCTGCGCGCGTCCGATATCACGCATGGCATCCCGCAATTGCTGATCGCCGAGCCGGAACAGCGCCCGCTGCTGGTGCGCGGCTTCGATCTTGGCGCCAATGACTGGCTGCAACGGCCGTTGGACGAGAACGAATTGCGGGCGCGCGCGCGCAATCAGATCCGGCGAAAATTCTATCAGGACCAGCTGCGCGCCGATTTCGGCTCGGCGCTGGAAATGGCGCTGACCGATTCGCTGACCGGTTTCTACAACCAGCGCTACCTGATGCGGCATCTGCGCGGCATGCTCGCCGGAGGGCTGTCCAGCTTCATGTCGCTGATGATGATCGACGTGGATCATTTCAAGTCTATCAACGACCAGTATGGGCACGCCGCCGGCGACATGGCGCTGAAGGCGATCGCCGACACGCTGCGCAGCCGAATTCGGGTGTTCGACACGATCGCCCGCTATGGCGGTGAGGAATTCGTGGTCGTGATGCCGGGGGCTGCCGCCGATGACGCGATGATCGCCGCCGAGCGCCTGCGCAGCGCCATCGAGGAGATGCGATTCAGCCCGGTCGAGGGCATTGAGATCAAGCTGACGGTCAGCATCGGAATAGCGCTGGCTGACGGCCCGCACTGCACCGCCGAGACGCTGCTGCAGGCGGCCGATCACGCGATGTATCAGGCAAAGCGCGCCGGCCGTAACCGCACCATCGCAGCGTAGGTCGGACGAAAGCCGACGGACCCATTTTTCATGTTATGACGATATGGTGATCAGCGCAGCAGCGTGTGGCGACCCACGCCCTCCGACAAGCGCCACCAGCCGGGCACCGCCCAGCGGCACGCTTCGCAAGTCGGGCGGCGCCCGACCTACCGCGTCATTTGATCTTGGCTTCCTTGAAGACGACGTGCTTACGGGCCACTGGGTCGTACTTGTTGAATTCAAGCTTGCCGGTCTGCGCGCGCGCGTTCTTTTTCGT
>JAYTHH010000212.1:0-14890 GCA_043732745.1 Rhodospirillales bacterium | reverse complement strand
GCAGGCGGGTCAGCCGCCTGAAGGCGGCATGACCAGGAAGACTTTCCGCCACAACGCCTCGGGTAGAACGTGAAGCCGACAGGCTGCTAGAGCTTTTTCCGATCGATAAGGATCGGAGAAACTATTTAGCCCTCTGTTTTATCGAGCATTTTTATCCGATCGGATTTTTCCGATTGGTCGAATGATGCTTTAGCTGGTGTTTCAGCGAGCGTCTTTATCCGATGGACCGAAGCTGGCCGATGGGATGATGCTCTGAAACATACGAACATAACGACGGTTTCATGACCGTTCCTCATGTTCGGTATTAAGTTTACGTTGTAACTCAACCTGCCCTTGCGGCACGAGTTCGCGCAACGCTAGGGTTTCTGGTGGCTGATCGGGACTCGAACCCCCATATACGGTGGGCCGCGTCGTGGTCATCCAGCAGGCCACCCTATCAACCGGCCTTCATCAAGACGGGAGCACCCGCCATGTCCGCACATATGAGCATCAGCAACGAGCGTGCGTCGAACCCGCTCGACGTGATGGAACAGATCGTCAGTGCCAATGACTGGGTGTTCGACCGCCGCAACGACGCCGAAATGGCGGCCGAGGCGCCGGGAAAATGGTGCGATTACGGCCTATATTTCAGCTGGTCGAGCGAGATCAGCGCCATGCACTTCACCTGCGCCATCGACCTGAAAGTGCCGGAAAAGCGCCGCACCGCACTTTACGAGTTGTTGGCATTGGCCAACGAGCGCCTGTGGATCGGCCATTTCGGCATGGACGCCGATGACGGCATGCCGGTCTTCCGCCATTCTGTTCTCCTGCGTGGCGCCCCCGGCGCGTCGGCGGAAAGCCTCGAAGACATGATCGACATCGCCATCACCGAATGCGAGCGCTTCTACCCAGCATTCCAGTTCGTGCTGTGGGGCGGCAAATCCCCCGCCGACGCGCTGCAGGCCGCCATGCTCGAATGCGTGGGCGAGGCCTGAGACCTGCCATGATCCCGCCCATCCTGCTCGTTGGCTTCGGCAAGATGGGCGGCGCCATGCTGGCCGGCTGGTGCGACCTGGGGCTGCAGCCCTCCATCGCGGTTGACCCGTCACGTCCGGCCTCTCCATCGGCCGCCGTCACCGTGGTTGGCAGCGCCGGCGAAATTCCGGCCGATTTCGCCCCTCAAGCCGTGGTGCTGGCGGTGAAGCCGCAATCGGCGCCAGAAACGCTGCCACATTACGCCCGCTTCCCCGGTGCCGTCATGCTGTCCATCATGGCCGGCCGCAGCATCGCCAGCCTGCAAGGTCCCCTTGGCGGCGCATCCGTCGTGCGCGCCATGCCCAACACTCCCGCCGCGATCGGCCAGGGTTTTACCGTTGCCTGCGCTGGAACCGGCGTGACCGAGGCCCAGCGCGCGCTGTGCGACACGCTGCTGAAGGCGGTCGGAGATGTTGCCTGGGTGGATGACGAGGCATTGATCGACCCTGTGACCGCGGTGTCAGGGGGCGGCCCCGCCTATGTATTTTTGCTGGCCGAACTGTTGGAGCGCGCCGCGATCGAGCAGGGCATCCCGGCCGATCTCGCCCGCCGCATGGCCCGCAAGACCGTCGCCGGCTCCGGAGCACTGCTGGCCGCCAGCGAACTGGACGCTGCCACCCTGCGCCGCAACGTCACCAGCCCCGCAGGGACCACTGAGCGCGCGCTGGCAGTGATGATGGATGAAGCTGCCTGGCCAGCCACGATCTCGCGCGCCATCGAGGCCGCAACCGTTCGATCACGCGAACTCGGCGGCTGACAAAACCCCCGGACCGCTCTATCTCGGTCCTATGGAAGACATTGCCCCCACCCTTGGCGCCCTGGAGCTTGACGAAGCCCTGATCGCCAGCGCCTTCACGCTGATTGCCGAGCAAGGTTGGTCAGCCCTGTCCATCGCCGAGGCGGCCCGCCGCGCCGGCCTGGATCTGGCCGCCACGCGCAGACGCTTCCCGTGCAAGCTCACGATGCTCATGCGGTTCGACACGATGGCCGATACCGCAGCGCTGGGCGGCGCGCTGACCGACGGGCCGGTGCGCGATCGCATTTTCGATATCGTCATGCGCCGAATCGACACGCTGCAAGCCCATCGCCCCGGCGTTCTGGCCCTGCTGCGCGATCTGCCGCGTGATCCGCTGACCGTCCTGGCGCTCGGCCCGGCCTCACTGCGCAGCATGGCCTGGATGCTCGAAGGCGTGGGCCTCAGCGCACAGGGCCTGCGCGGCAAGCTCCGCACCCAGGGCATGCTGGTGCTGTGGCTGGCCACCCTCCGCGCCTGGTCGAACGATGACAGCGAAGACCTGTCCGCCACCATGGCCGCCCTGGACAAGGCGCTCGACCGCGCTGCCCAGGCGGAGGCCACGATGGCTGAAATGCTGGGCGGCGGCACGAAGGCACCCCCGGTGGACGAGATGCATGACAATCCGGACGCGGAAACATCACCGACCACCGACGTCCATTAAGTTGCCCACAGGCCGCGATTCCGCGTAAAGCCAAGGGGACTTAGAGCTTTCCAGCTGTGCAGGAGCCCAAAATGGCCGAAACCACTCCCGTCAACCCGTTCGCTGCCGCCATGAGCCAGGCGAAATCCGCCACCGAAGACATGACGCGCATGTTCAAGGACATGAAGATGCCTGGCATGCCGGACAGCTCGGCTTTGATGGAAGCCTACAAGCGCAATCTCGACGTCATGTCCCAGGCCAACAAGATCGCCCTCGAAGGCGCGCAGGCCGTGGCCAAGCGCCACATGGAGATCATGCAACAGACGATGTCCGAGCTGAGCGAGAACCTGCGCGGCATGACCAGCACAGAGTCGCCGGCGGAGAAGGCCACCAAGCAGACCGAAATGCTGAAGCATGCCTACGAACGCGCCGTCGCCAACACCAAGGAACTCGCTGATCTGATCCAGCACGCCAACGGCGAGGCCCTGGCACTGCTCAACAAGCGTTTCGTGGAAGCGATGGACGAAGCCAAGACCCTGCTGGCCAAGACCACGCCGCAGGTCTGAACCGAAGCATCGCCCCACGTACATCGAACATCATTCGACCAATCGGAATCATATGGTCGGGTAAAGATGCTTGATAAAACAAAGACCTAGAGCTTTCTCCGATCCCTGTCGATCGGAGAAAGCTCTAGGTCGGGCACCGCCCGACATTACCGGCTGACCGGCAACGCGATCCACCGAGACCCCAGCGTGTCCGACACCAGCAATGGAATCCGCGCCCGATTCTGCTGCAGCGCCCGTTCCGCCACGCCGATGAAATCCTGGGCGCTGTGCAGAACCGTCCCTTGCGCCTGGATCAACACGCTGCCCTGCTGCAGGCCCAGATAGGCGCCCAGCCCCTTCTCGATCACCGCCGTGATGACGATGCCGTCGATCTCCGGCGCGATCTTGAACTTCGCACGCAGCGCATCGCTCATCGGCGCCGCCTCCACGCCCAGATCCATCGCGGTCAGCCGCATCTTCGACACCGGCTGCATCGCCATGTCCACCCGCTCCGGCCCCATCGACACCTCCCGCAGATTGGCGGTGAGCGTGGTTTCGGTACCGTCGCGCAGGATCTGAATGCGTACCCCCGAAGCCCCCGGACGCGCGGTCACGAAGCGCCGCGCGGTTCGCGAGCTGCTGACCGTCGTGTCATCCAGCTTCAGGATGACATCGCCATCGCGCAGCCCCGCTTCGCAGGCCGGGCTGTTGGGCGCGATATAGGTCACGATCGCGCCGGTGACGGTGGCCAATCCAACCGCATCGGCGAGATCGGGCGAGATATCCTGCACGGAGGCGCCGAGCAGGCCGTGGCTGACCTTGCCCTTCGCCCGGAGCATGTCGAGCACCAACTTCACGTCGTTGCCGGGAATGGCGAAGTTCAGCCCAATCGAACCGGTCTGCGCACCGCTTGTGCTGACCGAGAACAACGCGGTGTTCATTCCGATCAATGCGCCGTCTGCATTGAACAACGGCCCCCCGGAATTACCGGGATTGATGGAGGCGTCGATCTGCATGAAGCTGTCGAGCGGAGTCTCCCGGATATCCCGGTCGCGTGCGCTGACGATGCCTGTCGTGACGGTGCCGCCCAACCCGAGCGGGTTGCCGATGGCAATCACTGGCGTTCCCTGCACCATCGCGTCGCTATCGCCAAACTTCACCGGCGTCAGCAGGCCAGGCGGACGGATGCGCAACAGAGCCAGATCAATGTCCGGCGAGCGATAGATCAGTTCGGCCCGCAGCCTGGTGTTGTCAGACAGCGTGACATAGATCTCGTCTCCGCCGTCGGTGACGTGGCGGTTCGTGCAGATGATGCCCAGAGCATCCACAACGAAGCCGGTCCCCACGCCGGCGCCCACAGGTGCCGACACCGGCCCCGGCGCGGCGGGCGCACCCATCACCTGCGACTGCATCGCTCGCAGCTTGTCCACGGGGGTGTCGTGCCGCAGGAACGAAATGTTCACCACCTGCGGCATCAGTTTGGGGATCAGCCCCGGCAGATCGTTGATCTGCCGCTGCGCCTGCGCGGGACCGGTGAGCGCCGGCAGCAACAAGGCTGCTGCGACGAAAGCGGGCGCGTAGAAAGTTAGCCGAAGTAAGGACGAGATCGGCACGTTCGCCTCCAGAATCGTGATTTGTCAAAACAACGATCCCGCGGGGCACGAGTTCGCCAACCCCAATAATTCTGCTTGGCGCGGTATTACAGCCTGCCGCTCGGCACGAACACGTTGCCCTGCATGATCGGCCGCGCCGTGCGCAGGATGCCGGCCTTGAGCACCTTCATCGCGGGGCCGCCGCCTTCGGTGTCCATGCGCACATCCACCATGCCCGACGGATGCTCGATCCAGATCGTGCAGGGATTGCCGTCCGGACGCACTGCAAGGCCATAGGCCACCGAGCCTTCCAGCAGGCAGGCCGTCGCCACGCAGACCGCCCCGGTCACGGCGTGCGCTGCGTGCAATTTGTGCGGCGTGAGGTAGCGCGAGGTGATGCAGCCCGATCCGCGCGGTGCTGACAGCAGCCCCACCTTCGGCATCACACTGTCAGACACATCCCCAAAACCCATGCGGCGCCCAGCTTCCATGCGGATGGCCTCGATGCGGGCCAGCAACACCTTATTGCCATCGATCTCGGCGCGGCCCTCGATCCCAGTCAGCCCCAGATCGGTGGCACGGATCAGCACCATCGGCATCGCCACATCCAGGCAGGACACGTCGATGCCGTTGATTTGCTCCATCGCATGGCCGGACGGCAACATTATTCCGGTTTTCGCACCCACCGCATCGATGAAGTTCAGGATGATCGGCGCCGCGGTGCCGGGCACGCCGTCGATGGCGGCATCTCCCATGTAGTTCACCACGCCGCCAGGCGTCTGCACCACCGCCTCGATACGGCTTTGCGTGTTGACGTCGAAGATGCTGACCAAGGTGATGCCGTCCTGCGCGGCCACCATGCCGGTCTCGATGGCGAACGGCCCCACGCCGGACAGCATGTTGCCGCAGGACGGCCCGGTGTCGACGATCGGGCGCGTGATATCGACCTGCGCGAACAGGTAGTCCACATCGACGCCCTCGCGGGCCGAGGGGGACACGATGGCCACCTTGCTGGTCAGCGTGTCGGTGCCTCCGAGACCGTCGATCTGGCGCGCATCCGGCGAACCCATCACGGCCAGCAGCACGCGATCACGGCCCTCGATGTCGGCGGGAAGATCGGACGCCTTGAAATACGGGCCTTTGGATGTGCCCCCACGCATGAGCAGGCAGGGGATCGACAAATGGCCATGCATGGGGTCGGCTCCGTTTCTTCGTCCGCAAAGCATCTCCCGGACACGCTCTTGTCAAGCGCGGCCGGGGAGCATTGGAAGTGTCGTTCCTACATGCCCAGCAGGCGCGGGAAGAACAGCGTAAGCCCGGGCCAGTAGGTGATGACGACCAGGAAGCCGATCATCGTCAGCAACCACGGCAACACGGCCATGGTCAGTTCGCTGATGCCCATCTTGGCGATGCCGGACGCCACATACAGATTGAGCCCCACCGGCGGGTGGCACAGCCCAATCTCCATGTTGACGGCCATCATGATCCCGAAATGCACGGGATTGACGCCGAGCCGAGCCGCCACCGGGAACAGGATGGGCGCGAAGATCAGCACGATCGCCGCCGGGTCCATCACGTTGCCGGCCGCCAGCAGGATCAGGTTGCAGATCAGCAGGAAGGTGACGATGCCAAAGCCTTGCATGCTCATCCATTCCGCCATGCCCTGCGGGATCTGTTCGGACACCATCAGGAACGAGAACAGCACGGCGTTGGTCACGATGTACAGGATCATCGCTGACATCGCTGCCGAGTTCAGCAGCACCGCCGGCACTTCCGGAAGCCTTAGATCCTTATAGACGAACACCGACACGAAGAAGGCATACACCGCCGCCATGGCCGCGGCTTCGGTCGGCGTGAACAGGCCGGCATAGATGCCGCCGATCACGATCACGATGAGGAACAGACCCCAGAAGCTGTCCACGAAAGCGCGCCAACGCTCGCCCCAGCTCGCCTTCGGCATCCGCGGCAGGTTCTGCTTCCAGGCCTGGTAGAACGTCATGGCACCCAGCAGCGTGGCAAGGCAGATGCCGGGCACGATGCCAGCGATGAACAACTGCCCGATCGAGGCGGAGCCGACATTGCGGCCATCGGGACCGATCACGCTCATGCCCGACGTGGCAACCGAGTAGATCACCAGGTTGATGGACGGCGGGAACAGGATACCCAGCGCGCCTGACGTGGCGATCACGCCGGCGCCGAAGCGCTTCGGGTAGCCGGCCCTGACCATCGCCGGCAGCAGGATGGACCCGATGGCGACCACGGTTGCGACGGACGAGCCCGAGATGGCCGCGAACAGCGCGCACGACACCACGCCAGCCAGACCAAGGCCGCCATACCAATGGCCGATCAAGGTGGTGGCAAAGTAGATCATGCGTTTCGCGACACCGCCGCGCGTCAGGAAATTACCCGCAAGAATGAAGAATGGGATCGACATGATCTCGAACTTCTCGATGCCAGTGAACAACTTCAGCGACACCGCCACGATCGGCACATCCGTCATCGTGAACATGAATGTCAGCACCGACAGGCCGAGCGCAATCGAGATCGGCATGCCCGTGATGAACAGCGAGATCAGCAATCCCGCGATGATCAAACCGCGTGCGCCCGAGGGCACCACAATGATCCCCATCTTCGAGAGCAGACAGATGCCGAGCAGGATCAGCGGTGCTGCGATCATCACGGTGGCACTGATTGCGCCCTTGTTCGGCGGGATCGGAGTCTCGAATGTGAACGCACTCATGCCTTGGCTCCGATCTGTCCATGCGGCACGCCGCCCTGCGGATGCAGGGCCGGCACCTCCTCATCGATGCCATCGACCTTGTGCGAATTATGCGGCACCTCGCCGGTGCGCCAATAGACCCAGGCCACCTGCAGGAAGCGGAAGCACATCAGGCCCGAGCCAAGCGGAATGGCGAGGTAGACAATCCACTTCGGTGCTTCGAGATCGTTGGAGCGGCTGTCGGTGTCTGACAGGTCCCACACGAAGCTCGCGCCGAGGACTGCGATGATGCCGGTGAACACTGCGCCCGACAGCAGGCCGAACAGGATGACCTTGAAGCGGTGGTTCACGCCCAGGCGATTGACCAGAACGTCCACGCCCACATGCACGCCCTGGCGCACGCCATAGGCGGCGCCGAACTTGGCCATCCACACGAACATGTAAATGCAAAGCTCCTGCGCCCAGGTCATGTTGATTTGATGCAGGTATGGAAAGAGGAACGGGACCGTGCTGCCGTAGCGGTGCAGCACGGCCACGAAGATCAGCAGCGTGGCGCCGCCGATGAGGCAGGAGATGATGATTTCCTCCAGCCGGTCAAGAATCTTTAAGAACATAAGTGGATCCTTGACCGGATGGGAGACGTCAGTTGACCGGGGCTTGGCCTGTTGCCTTCAGCGCCTCGGCGATCATGTCCTTGCCGATTCGGCCTTCGGCGGTCTTGTAGACAGGCATCATCGCCGCGCGCCACACCTTCATCTCGTCAGGTGTCGGATCGTGGATGGCGGTCTTGCCGGTGGCACGGATGGCGGCCAGCGCGTCGGCGTTCTCCTTGATCGCGATCGAGTTGTTGAAGGTGGTGGCATCCGCCATCGCCTTGTTCAGCTCGGTGCGAATGTCGGCCGGCAGTCCGTCCCAGAACTTCTTGTTGACGATCACCGCATACTGAAGATGCACGTGGTAGAGCGTGGTGATGTCCTTCTGCACATCATTCAGCTTCTGCGTGGTGTAGTTGGATGCGGTGTTCTGCGCGCCATCGACCACACCTGATTGCAGCGCCTGATACAACTCCGAGAATGCCATGATCTGCGGAAGCGCGCCCATGCCGCGCAGCGTCTCGTCGTCGATCTTGGAACCGGAGATACGGATCTTCAGGCCCTTCAGATCATCCGGCTTGATCAGCGGCTTGTTGGCCGAGATGACGTAGAAGCCGTTGTCCCAATAGGCGAGACCCTCGATGCCCTTGGGCTTGAGCCGCTTCATCAGCCCCTGTCCAAGCGGCCCGTTGATGGCGCTGTCATAGATGGCCTGGGTCGGGAACAGGAACGGCAGGTCGAGCACTTCGAACTGCTTCACACCGAGCGGGGCGAATTTCGCCGTCGAGGGCGCCAGGATCTGCACTGCGCCGAGCTGCAGCGCCTCCATCTCCTCGCCGTCCTTGTAGAGCGTCGAGTTTGGATAGACCTCGATCTTCACCTTGCCGGCCGTGTATTTCTCGGCAAGTTCCTTGAACTTCAGCGCGGCCTTGCCCTTCGGGGCGGCGTCCGTCACCACGTGGCTGAATTTGATCACGATGGGCGCCTGCGCCATGGCGCTGCCGATCATGCTGAAGCCTGCAACCAGTGCCGCAGCGCCGATGGCCCAACTGAACCGTTTCATCGAAAAGCCCCCCAGTCTTAATTTTTGTTTTTAACCCGTTACAAACCGCAACTCTATCCAAACTGCTTGGAAATCCTGCGAGATTCAAGCCCTGTTCGGCCGACTGTGCTGATCGGTAGAGCTTACCCCTCGCCCACCAAGACATTCCGCTCCCGCTCGATCGCGGCCTTCAGAAGCGCCGTGCCGCGGTAGATCCCGTGCACAAACTTCCCGTAGGGCAGCACAAGGAACAACGCCAGGATGAACCCAAGATGCACCGCCAGCAGCACGCCCATGGCCGGCGTCGTACGCAGCAGCAAAAGGCCCAGCCCCGTCAGCGCGGCCAGCAGCAGCAGCACCAGCAGGGCGTAGTCGCCGCCCAGTACGCGACGCGACACCGGGGCCGGATCGGTGGCTATCTTCACCCAGATCAGCCCGCCACAGCCGGCGATCATACCGATGCCGCCCAGCGTGCCCAGCACCACCGGCAGACTGTACCAGGAATAGGGCGCCTCCCAGCCCAGGAAATGATCCATCAGCGTGGCCGTGCTGGTCGAAGCGAAGCAGAGCAGGAAGCCATACATCAGCGCATGATGGAAATGCCTCCGCGTCTGCGAGAAGCTTTCATCGAGATCGTTGCAGCCCTCGCCGGCACCGCCGAGATAGCGCAGCGTGGCAATGTCATGAGCGGCGCGCCTGAGTGCGGACAAAGTGACAGGCCCGCTCAGACAGGTTCGCGTATCACGCCAGAATCGCACAGCCCCCACGACCAGCGCCACAATCGAAAACGTGAAGGTGGCGCCGGCCACGGATGCCATCACACCCCAGGGAATGATGCGGTAGAACGCGCCGGGCCCACTCTGTGCTGAGAACAGCACGGATGAAGACTGAACGAGCATCGTGGCGATGAGCACGAACGCCAGCGCGGCCGCCATCACCAGCCCCACCACCACGCCGTTGCGCTCGAACGCCCGCGCCAACGGACGCGGCCAGGCGTAATGGGCGTAGGTCTCCAGCCGCACCTCCGCAAATGTCTTGGGCAGGTTGATGCTGAACGCGTGCGGCGGCGAGAACTGGCAGGCGTGGTAGCAGCCGTTGCAATTGTGACAAAGATTGGCGAGGTAAGCCATGTCCGTCACCGTGAAGTCGCGCTGCAGCTCCATGGCGGGGAATACCGCGCAATAGCCCTCGCAATAACGGCAGGCGTTGCAGATCTCGATCTCGCGCTTGGCTTCGAGCGTTGCTTCAGTTGTTTGCATAACGTGCCGCCTCCTGGCCTGCGATGCGGCCGAACACGGTGCCGATGGTCATGCCGAACCCCGCCAGATAACCCTTGCCCAAAATCGATCCGGCCATGATCTCGCCTGAGGCGAACAGATTGGCCGTGGGCTTGCCGTCACTCATGATCACGCGCGCCTGCTCGTCCACCTTCACGCCGAGATAGGTGAAGGTAATGCCCGGGCGATGCGGGTAGCAGATATAGGGGGGCGTATCGATGCGCCGTGCCCAATGGGTCTTCGGCGGCTCCAGCCCTTCGGTGCGGCAGTCGTCCAGGATCTGCGAATTGAACGTGCCGGGCACCACGGCAGCGTTATATTCTGCCACCGTCTTTTCCAACGTGGCGGCATCAAGCCCGATCAGGCCGGCCAATTCCGCGATCGTGTCGGCCTTGATCGCCGGAAATACCGAAGGCATGAAAAGGCTCGCCGATTTCACGTCGATGATCGACCAGGCGATTTGACCCTCCTGCTGCGCCACCAGGCGGCCCCAGATCGCGTAACGCTTGGGCCACACGTCCTCACCCTCGTCGTAGAAGCGTTGTGCATTCTTATCCACGACAATGCTGAACGGGATGCAGTCCAGTCGGGTGACGATGCCACCATCGAAACGCGGCGCGCGGGCGTCGATCGCCACCGCGTGGAACTGCGTGGGATCGCCGATCTGCTGCACGCCTTGGCCCAGCAGATTTTTCAGCATGCGGCCCTTGGCATAGGGGGTGCCGCGAATGAGGAAATTATCGGCCGCCTCGCCCCAGTATTCGCGGAGCCACTCGATGTTGGCCTGAAACCCGCCTGACGACACCACGAAGGTCTTGGCCCGCAGGGTGTGCGGAAACCCCTTGCTGGTGAGCGTCACGGTCTTGGCAAACCCGTCATCGAGATCGAGCGACAGCACTTCGGTGTCGTAGACGATGTCGACGCCCATCCGCGCGGCGGTGGCGTAATACGCGTTTACCAGCGCCTTGCCGCCACCCAGGAAGAACGCGTTGGTGCGCGACAGATTGAGCGTGCCGGTCAACGACGGCTGGAACCGCACGCCGCAGCCCTCCATCCACGGCGTCACATGTGAGGACGCGCGGATGGTCATGCGCGCCAGCTTCTCGTCGGTGTTCCCGCCGGTGACCCGCAGCAGATCGTCCCAGTATTCGTCTTCGAGATACGACTCGGTCAGAACCGAGGTGGGGCCTTCATGCATTGCCCGCAGGTTGCGCGTATGGCGGCTGTTGCCGCCGCGGAAGACCTTGGGCGCGTGCTCCATCACAATGACGGAGGCGCCGCGCTCCCGCGCCGTGATTGCAGCACACAGTGCCGCATTGCCGCCGCCGATAACGGCTACGTCGTAGATTCGGTCGAAATCCGCCATGTCGGCCAGCCTTCTGCAAGACCGGCAGTAAACATCACGGACTCTGTATCAGCACAATGGGGCGATGCGTCAGACCAGGAAGAACCACATCGCCAGCACGATAAAAATCACCACACCGGCGGCATATGTGCCGATGTTGGTGAACGACGCCCAGAACGACTTACGGTCGGCCAGCAGGGCCTCCTCGGTCATCGGAGCCAGCGTGGTGGAGCGCGTCTCAATCATGCGGAAATTCCTGTGGGTGGCGTGGCGTGACGCATTGACGTCACTCCTTATAGCAAAACGGGACCCAGCGAAATCGCCTCGTTATGAGTATCAGCCGGCCGGATTGCGCAGCGCGGCATCGGCTGAGGGCGCCGTGCCGTCGCTGTCCTGCGCGAAGGCGGCGAGTGCTGCCGGATACAGACCGTGTTCCTGGGCCAGCACGCGCTTCGCCAGATCGTCCTCGCCGTCCTCCGCAAACACCGGCACGGCGGCCTGGGCCAGGATCGGGCCCTCGTCCATCGCCTCGGTGACCAGGTGCACCGTGCAGCCATGCAATTTTACGCAGGCCTCGATGGCGCGGGCATGGGTGCGGAGGCCGGGGAACGACGGCAGCAGGCTGGGATGGATGTTCAGCATCCGCCCGGCATAGCGCCCCACCAGCAGCGGCGTCAGCAGCCGCATGTAGCCGGCGAGACACACGATCTCTACACCGGCTGCATCCAGCCGATGCGCCAGTGCCATCTCGTGCGCGGCGCGATCTTTCCCATAGGGACGATGGTCGATCGCGTCGGCCTGGATGCCTGCCGCGCGGGCGAGTTCGAGCCCGCCGGCATCAGGGTTGTTGGCCAGCACCAGCACGATCTCGGCGGGAAAATCGGCTGATTTCGCCGCTTCGATCAGCGCCACCATGTTCGAGCCACGGCCACTGATCAGGATGCCGACGCGCTTTTTCACGCCATCCAGCCGGTTGGCAGATCGATCTGCACCTCGGCCGAGCCGTCGCAGGCCTCCAGCCTGCCGATGACATGCACCGTCTCGCCCATCTCGACCAGCAGCGTGGTCGCCGCGTCCACGTCAACTTCATGGACCACGAGCGTCATGCCAATGCCGCAGTTGAACACTCTCAGCATCTCCTCCGCCACAACGTCGCCGGTGCGCGCCAGCCAGCGGAACACCGGGGGAAGCTGCCAGGCGCTGCCATCGATCACCGCGCGCATGCCGTGGGGCAGCACCCGCGGCAGATTGCCGGGCAGGCCACCGCCGGTGATATGCGCCGCCGCCAGCAACAGGCCGGCGCGATGCAGCGCCAGCACCGATTTCACATAGATCCGCGTCGGCGCCATCAACGCCTGCGCCAGCGTCTTACCAGCTTCGAACGCCGCCGGATCGCCCCAGCCGGCATTGCCGCCGGCCACAATGCGACGTACAAGCGAATAGCCGTTGGAATGCACGCCGGAGCTTCCCAGCCCCAGCACCACGTCACCGGCCGACACCTCCTTCGGCAGCAGGTCGGCCCGCTCGGCGGCTCCCACCGAGAAGCCGGCGAGATCGTAGTCGCCATCGTGATACATGCCGGGCATTTCCGCCGTCTCACCGCCCACCAGGGCGCAGCCGGCGATCTTGCAGCCGCGAGCGATACCGGCGATCACACGGGTCGCATCGGCCACGGCCAGCTTGCCGGTGGCGAAATAGTCCAGAAAAAACAGCGGCTCGGCGCCTTGGACCACAAGATCATTGACGCACATTGCCACGAGGTCGATCCCCACCGTGTCATGCGCGTCGCTGTCGATGGCGATACGCAACTTCGTGCCCACGCCATCCGTTGAAGATACCAGCACGGGATCGATGAAACCTGCGGCCTTGAGATCGAACAGCGCGCCGAAGCCGCCGAGGCCGCCCATCACGCCGGAGCGGCTCGTGGCCTTCGCGAGCGGCTTGATGCGATCGACCAGCGCGTCTCCCGCGTCGATGTCCACACCGGCGTCACGATAGGTCATGCTGGGCATGGCGGGTTCCGGTTATACTATGCCCATGAGGTTGGATCACGAGCGGGAAATGATGTCGGAAGTGACGAAGATGCGCGCAAACAACCATAGCGGTTCTCGATCTGCAAATGGCGAGACATCGGCCAACCGCCGGGTGTCAGCCACATGAACGCGCTGCAGCCAACAGGCGCGCACTCCCAGGCCGCGACGCGCGGCCAACGCATCGCGCTGCTGGCCGGGCTGGTCGTGGTATCGACCGTGGCGCTGCAATTGTTCGCCTCGGTGCTGCTGCCCTTCGTGGCGGCCGCCGGGATCGCCTATTTCCTCGATCCGCCGGCCAGCCGGCTGACGCGGCTGGGCATTCCCCGCACGGTGGCCGCCATCCTGATGGTGCTTGCGCTGCTGACCGTCGTGCTGCTGTTCGCGCTGTTGCTCTACCCGCTGATCCTGGCGCAGATCGGCATCCTGTTCGCGCGTGTGCCGGACTACACAGTGGCCGTACGCGCCTTCGCAGCCGAGCAGATCGCCCATCTGCAGACGCGACTCGGCCCCGACATCGTGGACGAGAAGCTGCGGGACCTCGTGGGCGGCCAGGCCGGCTCCATCGTGTCCTTCGTGGCCGGCGCGCTGCGCGGTGTCATCGGCGGCGGTTTTGCGCTTTTCAATGTACTGACGCTGGTGATTGTGACGCCCGTCGTGGCCTTTTATCTGTTGCGTGACTGGCAAGGCGTGATCTCGCGTATCGATGGGTGGCTGCCGCGCCGCTACGCCGGCATCCTCCGCGCCCAGGCGCATGAGGTGGACCGCATCCTCTCTGCCTGGCTACGCGGCCAACTCCTGTGCTGCTTCGTGCTGGCACTCTATTATGCGACAGCCCTCTCGGCCGTGGGCCTCGATCTCGGCCTCATCGTGGGCATGATGGCGGGTCTGCTTTCCTTCATCCCCTATGTCGGCAGCATCACCGGGCTGGTCGCCGCTGTCGGCCTCGCCTTGGCGCAATTTCCGACCTGGACCGGCATCATCGAGGTCGGCGTGGTGTTCATCGTGGGCCAGCTTTTGGAAGGCTACGTGATTTATCCGCGCTTCCTGGGCGACCGGGTTGAGTTGCATGCCGTGTGGGTGATCTTCGCCCTGTTCGCCGGCGGCGCCGCGTTCGGCTTCGTGGGCGTGCTGCTCGCGGTGCCGGTAGCGGCGATCATCGGCGTGCTGTGCCGGTTCTGGCTGCGCCGCTACCTCGACAGTTCGCTCTATCTCGATCCGCCAGCCGAGGCGACGCTGGATGCTCCCGCCAACCTGACCCTCGAACGGCCGCTTTGAGTACCCCCTCAGGCGTCCG
>JAYTHH010000211.1:0-4988 GCA_043732745.1 Rhodospirillales bacterium | reverse complement strand
GCCGCATCCGGGCACGGCGCGCGGGACGATGCCTTCGTGATCCGGTTCTGGGAGCAGTTGGCGGGGATCGTGCTGCCGAAGGGCGAATAACCACCCACGCATGACGTTTCGCCCCAGCCGTTCAACGCGAAGCGGCCAACCCTTTCAGCGCAGCTTCATGCGTGAGACAACGGCGCTCGCAATCGCCGCAGCCAAAAGGCCTCCGACATGAGCAGCTACCTCTCCACGCGTCGCGCTCCCCATGGTGAATGGGCCTATCTGACGCGCCAGGAGCGTGATCTTGCGTATAACAATACCGCAGCCGTCGCCAACACCGCCGAGATCCAGGCGGCCCGCGCCGAGGCGTCGTCTCTGTTTCGCGCCACGCATTCCGCCTGCCTCGACATTTCCTACGCCCCCGGCGAGCGCACGAAATGGGATCTGTTTCCCGCCGCCGAGCCAACCTCGCCGTGCCTGGTGTTCATCCATGGCGGCTACTGGCAGCGCGGCTCACGCGATATGGTCAGCGTTCTCGCCGAGGGCGTACGTCCGCTGGGCTGGTCGGCGGCCTTCATCGGCTACGACCTCACCCCGCAGGTGACCCTCACGCAACTGGTGGCCGAGATCCATGCCGGGCTCGACTGGCTGGTGGAGCGTGGCCCTGATTTCGGCGTCGCCGGGCCGATCGTGGTGGCCGGCCACTCTGCAGGCGGGCACCTCACGGCGATGGCGCTGTCGCATCCCGGCGTGTCGGCCGGGCTTACGATCTCCGGCGTGTTCGAGCTGGGGCCGCTGCGCGATATCGGGCTGAACGATGCATTGCGGCTGACCGATGACGAGGTGGAAAACCTGTCGCCGCTGCGCCTGCAGGTGGTGGGCAAGCCGATGGGCATCGCCTACGGCACCGACGAGCTGCCGGCGCTGATCGAGGACAGCCGCCGCCTGCACGCACGGCGCGCTGACGCGCACGCGCCGGGGCCTCTCATTCCGGTGGTCGGCGCCAATCACTTCAACGTTCTCGACGAGTTGCAAAAGCCGAACGGCCTGCTGACCCGCGCCGTGCTCGATCTGCTGAGGTGAGCCCTACTCCACCAGCGCTGCCTCCACCGCCGCCGCAATCCGTAACAGCCGCGCATCGCCCATCGTCTCGCCCATCAGCATCAGCCCCACCGGCGCCTCGCCAATCTCATGGCACGGCAGCGAGATGGCGCAGCGATCCAAGAAATTCCCGATCGCCGTATTGCGCAACTGCAACTGGTTCACGCGGTTGTATTCCGCCTCGTCATCGAGCGAGGCGATCGACGGCGGCAGCAGCGGGCAGGTCGGCATGATCAGCGCGTCGTAATCCGCCGTCGCCGCGGCCATCCGCGCAATGATCGCGGCGCGGGCGGCCAGCGTGTCCAGGAAGTCGGCAGCCGATATGCCAATGCCGCGCTCGATGCGTTTGAGGATGCGCGGGTCGTATCCCGCGCTGTGCTCCACCATCATCGGCCGATGCCAAGCGTAGGATTCCGGCGCCGTGATGCCGCCGCGCGCGTTGGCGCCGGCAATCTCGCCCATTGCGGGGAACAGCACGTCCACCAATTCGGCGCCGGCCGCCTCCAACACGTCCAGCACGCGCACGAAGGCGTCGCTCACGGCGGGGTCGAGCGCATCGAGCATGATGTTGGTGGGCACTGCAAGACGCAGGCCCGACAGCGAAATCGGGGTAAGCCGGGCGCCGCTGCCCCCTGCCATGATCGCATCGATGATGGCGCAGCACGCAACGGAGTTGGCCAGCGGCCCCACCGAATCAAGGCTGGGCGCCAGCGGCAGCACGCCGGTGATCGGCACCCGCCGCGCCGTGGGCTTGTAGCCCACCACGCCGCACATCGCGGCCGGTGTGCGGCAGGAGCCGCCGGTGTCGGTGCCCAGCGCCGCATAGGCCATGCCGTCGCTGATCGAAACTGCGGCACCCGAGGAACTGCCGCCCGGAATGCGCCCGGTGGCCCGGTCCCATGGGCTGCGCGGGGTGCCATGATGCGGGTTGATGCCAAGGCCGGAGAACGCGAACTCCGTCATGTTGGTGCGGCCAAGCGTGATAAAGCCGGCCGCCTCCAGCCGCGCCACGGCAGGGGCGGTGGCCAGCGCCACCGGTGCATCATCCAGAATGACCGAGCCCGCCTTGGTGGTCTCGCCCTTTATGTCGAACAAATCCTTCACGCTGATCGGAATGCCGGCATAGGGCGAAGGCGCCCGGCCGGCACGGCGCAGCGTGTCGGCGGCATCCGCCGAGGCCAGGGCGGTTTCGGTGTGCAGCTTGAGGAAGACCCTGCCACCCTCGCCCTCGGGATCGGCGATCCGTGCGAGGCAGTCCTCGACAAGGCGGCGCGCGGTGGTGGTGCCGGCGGCGAGCGAATCGGCGATCGTTGCGAGTGTGTTCATCACCGCAGTCTTCCCAACCGCGTCGATCTACGCAAGGTTGAGCCGCGCTCTCGCATCATGATCGAACATGAGAGGCTTCAATGTCCGAAATTCCAGAACGACCCGTCCTGCTCACCGGCGCCTCAGGCGCCCTCGGCCGGCAACTGACAAAATACCTGGCTGGCCTGGGCTGGCCCCTGCGGCTGACCGATATAGCACCGTTCCCCGATCCGGTGCCGGACGGGTGCAGCTTTACCCGCACCGACCTGGCCAATGGCGTGGACGTGCTGCGTCTGGCCGAGGGCTGCGGCACCATCCTGCACTTCGGCGGCGTGTCGGTGGAGCGGCCGTTCGATGAGGTCCTCGCCCCGAACATCGTGGGCCTCTACAACATCTACGAGGCGGCAAGGCGTGAGGGCGCCCGCGTGCTGTTCGCCAGCTCCAACCACGCCATCGGCTTTCACGAACGCACCGAAAAACTAAACGACGACTGCGCCCTGATGCCGGACGGCTATTACGGCCTGTCCAAGGCCTATGGCGAGCTGATGGGCCGCATGTACTGGTTCAAGCACGGCGTGGAGAACGTGAACGTTCGCATCGGCAGCTCACTGCCCGAGCCGGTCGACGCCCGCATGCTGTCCACCTACCTCTCGTTCGCCGATCTCTGTCGCCTGTGCGAGCGCGTGACCTTGGCCAAGGCCACCGGCAGCTGCGTCATCTGGGGCGCATCCTGCAACGCGCGCAGCTTCTGGGGCAACGACGCCCGCAAGGCGATCGGCTGGGAGCCGCTCGACACGGCCGACATATTTGCCGGCCAGCTCCAAGGCAAGCTCAGCGGCAATCCCGTCATCGAGCGCTATCAGGGCGGCGCCTACACGGTGATCGACCGCACAAGGAAAGACATGGCCTGACAGCACCTGACAGCAATCGCAACCAATCTCCCTGGGCGCCGGTCGCCCCTACGACCCGTGCCCACGCTCCACAAAGTTCTCCAGCCAATGGATCGTATAATCCCCAGCCTGGAACTCAGGATCCTCCACAATCCGCTGATGCAGCGGGATTGTCGTCTTGATTCCAACCACCGCAAACTCCGCCAACGCGCGGCGCATCCGCGCAATCGCCTCGGGCCGCGTCGGCGCATGCACGATCAGCTTGGCTACCAGGCTGTCGTAATAAGGCGGCACCACGTACCCGGCATACAGCGCCGAATCGACGCGCACGCCCAGGCCGCCTGGCGCGTGAAACACACTCACATGACCGGGCGTCGGCATGAACGTTTCAGGGTCCTCGGCCGTCACCCGGCATTCGATGGCGTGCCCTGAGAACGTAATGTCGGCCTGCGTGTAGCCGAGCGGCTCGCCGGCAGCGATGCGGATCTGCTCGCGCACCAGATCAACGCCGCAGACCATTTCCGTCACGGGATGCTCCACCTGCAACCGCGTGTTCATCTCGATGAACGAGAACTGCCCGTCCTGATAGAGGAACTCCAACGTCCCAGCGTTGCGGTAGCCTAGCTTAGACAGCCCCGCGGTCACGGTGGCGCCCAGTGCATCGCGCTCCGCCCCGGTCAGTACAGGCGACCCAGCCTCCTCCAGCAGCTTCTGGTGGCGGCGCTGAAGTGAGCAGTCGCGCTCGCCAAAATGTACCACGTTGCCGTGCGCGTCGGCCATCACCTGCAATTCGATATGCCGGGGCCGATCGAGATACTTCTCGATATAAACGGCATCGTTGCCGAACGCCGTGCGCGCCTCGGTGCGCGCCACGCGCCAGGCCTCCTCCAACTCGGACGCCGCGTGCGCCACCTTCATGCCACGCCCGCCACCGCCGGCCGCCGCCTTGATCAGCACCGGATACATGATCCGCTCGGCCACCGCGCGCGCCTCGTCCAGATCGCGCACCTCGCCGTCCGAGCCCGGCACCAACGGCACCCCCAACGATGCCATCGCCGTCTTGGCGGTGATCTTGTCGCCCATCATGCGGATATGTGCCGACGACGGCCCGATGAACGTCAGCCCATGCGCCTCCACCATCTCGGCGAAATTGGCGTTCTCCGACAAAAACCCATAGCCGGGATGGATCGCATCGGCGCCGGTCACCGCCGCGGCCGTAAGGATCGCCGCCACGTTGAGATATGAATCCCGCGCCGATGGGGGCCCTATGCACACGCTCTCATCAGCGAGACGCACATGCATCGCCTGCGCGTCGGCGGTTGAATGCACCGCCACGGTGGGAATCCCCAACTCACGGCAGGCACGCTGGATACGCAAAGCGATCTCGCCGCGATTGGCGATCAAAATCTTCTGGAACAGGCGCGCAGCAGGGGGGAGGGGAGCGGTCACGCGCCGCTCATTCCACAATCAACAGCGGCTCGCCATATTCCACAGGCGCACCAGGGCTGACCAGAATACGCGTCACAATCCCGGATTTTGTCGCCTTGATCTGATTGAACGTCTTCATAGCCTCGATCAGCAGCAACGTCTGCCCCGCCGCCACGCTCTGCCCCACCGTGATGAACGGCGCTGCCCCTGGCTCCGGCGCAAGATACACCACGCCCACCATCGGGCTCAGCACCGCGCCCGGATGCTTCGCCGGGTCTTCCGGAGCAA
>JAYTHH010000210.1:0-4994 GCA_043732745.1 Rhodospirillales bacterium | reverse complement strand
AGATCGGGTTCGGCCCAGGTCTGATTCTGCCAGTGAGGATAAGCATCCCTGGCGACCGGGATCAGTCTGTAGTTGACGGGCAGGCCGTTGGTTTCGGTAAGAAAATCGGTATTCCCCGACCAGTTGGTGCCGAGTGCCAGGCGGCCGGCGGCCATGGCTTCGCCGAGACCGCGGCCGAAGCCTTCGCTGCGGTGGAGGGACACAAGCACATCGCAGGCGGCGATTAGGCTCGTCACACCGATGGTGTCGAGCGGCTGATCGATGATGAGCACGGCGTCACCGGCGTTGGCGGCTGCGAAGTCACGGGCCCAGTCCTCGGCACCGGATTCCCCATGTTTGACCTTGAGCACAAGTTGGATGTCGGACGTTGGATGCCGGGCGCGAAGCCTGGCGCAAAGTTCCAGCGCGGCTTCGGGGTTCTTGCGGGTGGCGAAGGATCCCAGGTCGAGAAAGGCCAGCAGCACAAAAGCACTTTCGCGAATGCCGAAATGGCGGCGTGGCAGGATGGGGCCGGGCGCGGGCTCGACGGATTGGCCGACCAGGTGACTTTCAACACCGGCGGCTTCGAGGCTGGACTGAATGAAGCGTGACAGCGCCCAGACCTCATTGAACATTTCCAGCTTTTTTGCCCAGACATCCGGATACCGTGGAAGCTCCCAGGCGGGGACGATGATGTTTACGCCGTCGGCGAAGGTGCTGGCGGTCTGGCCGATCGCTGCCAGTGCCGGTTCGATTTCGTCGCCATTGAGGTGAAAGATGCGGATGCCCCCGGGGATACCGCTGATTTCACGCTCGCCGATGATGGCGTCATGCGCAGGGTCGGAGCGGACGGCGAAGCGGAAGATGTCGAACACCTTGTGGTGCAGGTGCAGGGCCGACAGCGCCGCGACATGGCTGCGCATCTGCTCGCCCATGCCAATCGGCGCCCAGGGGTGGCCGATCAGCGTGATGGGCACATCGTCGAGCTTTACCTTGAAACGGACGGCCGCTCTGCGGGCGAGGAGGGGCGTCATGCGGCACGCTTGGTTTCGATGGCGGTGCGCAGGGCTTCGAGCCACCGATGGCCAAAGCCGGTGTCGGGCTCCAGATGCGCGCCTTCGGCCCATTCGTTCCAGGCATTGACGAACAGAAGCCGTTCATCGCCCTCATGGAAGCTGCGGATCTCGTCGATTTTCTCCTCGATATAGACACGAAAGGCTTCGGGCGTGGCCGCGTCGAAGCTGGTGCCGAGCAACGGTTGCCGCGGCGTATTGTCCCAGCCGGGGAATACCGCGGGATAGCGCGGATACGGCACGCTGTCGCGGACGGTGAAGTTGATGACGCTGTCTGGATAGTCGTAGTGATAACCGGACCAGGAATCCTTGATGACGGTGGGCTGGTTGCTGCCTGGAGCAGCTCGGCCATGGGGCGGGAATTCCACGCTGGCGTCGAAGCCCAGATCGAACGGGCTGATATGCGTGTCGACCGCTTCCATGCTTTCGACATAGACCAGGTGCACACCCGGGAAGCCGGCCTTGGCGAACGCGGTCCGGCAAAGGGCTGCGAACGCTTTGGGGTCTGGCAGCTTCAACGGCCGATAGACCAGGAAAAGCGGTTTGCCTCTCACGGTGATGGCGCGTGGATCCGAGGCCGCGTCCACCGCGTCCGCGATGACGGAGGAGATCGTGGCGTCGTCGTACAGCTGTTCGAGCAGCAGTTCGCGCGCGCCGCCGTCCCAATGACGGGTCCAGTTCTCGTTGGCCCAGCACAGGCAGAATCCGATATCGATGTCGGGGTTGGCGCGCAATGTGGCCAGGGGGCGGTAGAGCATGCGCTGCTTGCCGAAGTTGTAGTGATACAAAACAAAGCCTTCGACGCCGTAGCGTCGCGCAAGGGCGGCCTGGGCGTATAGCGTCTCGGCCAGGCGCAAATCGTAGAAGCCGAGATCCACGGGCAGATGTGGCTGGTAATGGCCTTCGTAGCTGGGCTGGGCCTTCACCACGTTGGTCCATTCGGTGAAGCCGGGTCCCCACCAAAGATCGTTCTCCGGTGTCGGGTGGAACTGCGGCAGGAAGAACGCCAGGGGGCGCACAACATTCATGCCGCGGATGAGGTCGCCCCAGCGTTCGAGCAGCCTGTGCTGATTGGCGGCGATGCCGCGCAGCTTGCTGCCCTGGCTGCCCTCATTGGTAGAGACGCTGAGATGATGGACCACGACGGCCTGGTGCACGTAGCGGATGCGGTGGCCGCTGTTGCGAAGCCGGAGGCAGAGATCGGTGTCCTCGCAATAGGCGGGTTGGTAGATCTCGTCGAACAGCGTGTTGCCCACAGCGGATTTGCGCAGCAGTAGCGCGGCGCCGGAGCAATAGGCCACGTCCCGGTCGTAGTTGTAGCCGCCTTCGGAAGGGTTGGCGAACAGGCCCACCATCAGGCTTTCGCCATTCGGGCGAATGGCGCAGCCGGCTTCCTGAAGGCGGCCGTTGGGATAGAGCAGCTTGGGGCCGGCGGCCGCGATGGCGGGATCGGCATCGAGGGCGCTGCAAAGCTGGGCTAGCGCACCGGGCTGGATCTGGGTGTCGTTGTTGAGCAGCAGCACATAGGCGCCGCGGCATTTGGAAAACGCGGCATTGCAGGAGCGCAGGAAGCCAAGATTGGTGGGGTGGCGCACCAGCACCACGTTCTTGATCTCGCTCAGCACCGCGCAGTCCGGATCGGTGGAGGCATCGTCGGCGATGACGATCTCCGTGTCGGCGCCGATGCCTGCAGCCTGGAGCGCCATCAGACATTCCACGGTGATCCGCAGCTCGTTGAACACCGGGATCAGTATCGAGACTTTTGGCCGCGCGGGCTTTTTGAAACGCAGCGCGCGGGCGGCGGTGAGGGGCGCGCTTGCCGTCAGCAATCCAGGGGGGGCGACATGAACGTCATCCTTGCGCGCCTGACGGGCCTTGGCGATGCGCTGGCGCATGTCGGCGTCGGCCGCGATCAGTCTGGCAGCGTCGACTGGCTGCCGGCTGCCGGGCGGCAGAATGGTGGTGCCCGATGGCTTATGGGCGGTGGTTTGGCGGCCAGCCTCGCGCCCGTAGGCGATGAAGTGAAGCAGCGGCGGCAGGCGGGACGCATCGACGTCCGGGTAGCGTTTCCGATACAGCGCTGAATCGAACTCCGGCCCCGGATTGCGACCTTCGCTGTCGCCGAGAATGGCGAAATGGCGCACGGCGAGATAGGGATCGGGCGGCACGTCGTTGTGGGCGGCGGCATACCAGGCGGGATCGAGCAGTGGATTGGGCTTCCGGCCTTCTGCCGCACCCCGGGTCAGAAAGTGGCGGAGCAGGCCGCCGATGGGCGGCTCGCCGGCGCCTTCGAATTGGGCGGCGTAGTAGGCAAGATCAAAATAGGCGCTGGGGCTGGTGAGGTCGAATTCGAGCAGGTCCATCAGCGCGTCGATCGTGGGTGGCCTCCCCAACGCCAGCGGATCGAGGGCCTCGATATAACGCGGGTCGATCAGCGGGTGCGGGGCGCGCAGTTCGGCCAGGCCGAACTCCAGAAAATGCAGAAGCGGATCTTCGTCCGGCGCCAGATCGTCCTTGTTCAGAGCCGTGTAGTAGGCGGCATCGAAGAACGGGCTGACGGTGGGGCGCTGACCTGCGGGCCGGGACAGGTAGGACATCACCGCGTTCAGCTCCGAACGCGGCCCACCCATCTGCTGGCGGAACATTTCCTCGGCGATGAACCGGCTGCACAGCAGGCGGTGCGCCCGCATCAGTTCGTTCATCATGGCGCGTTCACCCTCTGGCCGGCCGCATGCGTGATGCTGTCACGCCCAATGCGCGCCGCCGCCAGTCCATTTTCGGTTGTGGCATGCGTGCCGGGGGAAGGAAAGCTGCCGGCCCGTCGTTTTGCCGATCAATCCGCCAGGGCATCCGTCCAGCGCTGCACCGCCGGCCGCAGTGCCTCGCTCGGAATGCGGCCCTCGGCGGCGCCGGCGCGAACATAGTGATCGGCGGCAGAAATGATCTCGCCGCGGCGGATGGCGGCGCCGATGTCCTTGTAGTTGCTGGCGTAGAACGACTCGTCCACCGTGGGCGCGGCGCCGAAACGGCCTTCGGTGAAGCCGGTTTCGATGTAGTGCCGGTGCAGGTCGGTGATGGCGCCGCGTTCATAGGCGGCGGCAACGTCGTCGTTCTGGGCAAGGTAGAAGGCGGGATCGAAGGGCAACTGCTCGGCGAGACTATAGAGCAGAGTACGCAGCAGGCGAGTGTCGATCGCAACTTTTGAACGGCTGTTCAAACGCTCACGGCTGATGCGCATCGACTGCAGAAGCAGGTCGATATGCGGTATGAATGCGATTGGGGTCGATTGTGCAACTGTCATAAGTAAAGGCCCTTATTCTGTTGCTTACTCACAACGCAAATACGTTACGCATATAATCCCATGCTGCGCCCGTCACGGCAAGAGCGCTCTCCGAACTGCGTGTTATTTCGCGGTCAACGTGCTGGCGGAAGATCCTGCAGGGACGCCCATTCCGCATCGGTCATCCCGGCGGTGTCGCGTCCCCAACTCACACCGGCACGCAGCATCCGCGCGGGCACGCCCCCGACGGCGATACACTCCCCCACCTCACGCTTGACCAGTGACTGCGCGCCGATGATTGCGCCGGCGCCCACTCGGGTGCAGTTCAGCAAAAGCGCGTTTTGGCCGATCCATACATGGCGTTCGACGATTGTGTCCGCCGGCGGCTTGTTCACGGTCTGTCCGGTGCGGAGGTCGATGACTGCATGCATATCGTGATTGCGGATCCACACGCCGGACGAGATCAGGGCGTCGTCACCAATTGCGGCGACGCGCTCGGAACCTTCAAGTTCGATGCTGCAGCCGACGGCGGTGGCGCCGGCCCCCCAGAAAAGCATTTGCCTCGCGGATCGCAAGAGCACGGTGTGTACTGAGATGGTGCCGCCGCCGAGAGACGGGAACAGGACCGTGTTGTCGGGCCCGAGCATGCGAATGCTGCCGGC
>JAYTHH010000209.1:0-5016 GCA_043732745.1 Rhodospirillales bacterium | reverse complement strand
GTCTCAACGTTGGAGCTCAGCGCCACAGCAGGCTCAGGCAACGATGCCGTCTCTGGAGACGCCTGGCTCCGTTCAACAACCGCGGCCGGGGTTAGGGCGGTAGTTTGAGCCGGATCGGTCTTCGCAGGTGCGATGATCGCGGGGCGAACCTTCACAGCGGCCATCGTTGCAGGTGTGACCTTTGCGGGGGAGAGCTTCGCGGGTTCGGCCACCGCGGTAACGGTGGGGCGGGCGGGCGTGGCCACGACTTTTTTGGCTGCCATTTGTCCTCCTCGCGCAACTTCATCATCTGGTGCGCTTCGATTGCACCTTGATCACCAAGGCAGAAACACTGTGTTTTTCTCATGCTGCACTGCAACATTCAGAGGGATACGCCACGACCGCCGGAAATTCAAGTCTTTTTGTGCGTCGCACAATTTTGCGTATCCAATACGCCAACGTCTGATAAGCCTTTTGAATCACGGAGTTTCCAGGGTGGTTAGCACTGGACATGCAGCGGGTGCGGCCGGTAAATTGTCGCGGCGTCAAAGGAAAATGCGTTGATGTTGACCACACCGAGCGTCAGCAACCCTGCGCGACAAGCCTTTCTGGTGCTTTTCGCAGCTGGTATTATGGTGCTGGGGCTGACCGGGGCGGCGAAGGCCCAGATCGGATCGGACCGCTACAGCTCCATCGTGGTGGATGCACGCACCGGGCGGGAGCTTTCGGCCATCAATGCCGACGAACCGCGCCACCCCGCCAGTCTGACCAAGATGATGACCCTGTATATGGTGTTCGAGGCGATGCGCGACCGCAGGGTCTCGCTGGATACCGTGGTGCCGGTGAGCCCGCATGCCAGCGCCATGAGCCCGTCCAAGCTTGGCCTCGTGCCCGGCACCCGATTTACGGTCGAGCAGGCGATTCTGGGACTCGTGACCAAATCGGCCAACGACGCCGCCGCCGCTCTCGGCGAGTTGCTGGGCGGGGACGAGAGCAATTTCGGCCAGATCATGACCTTGCGCGCCCGCAGCCTGGGCATGACCCGCACGGTGTTCCGCAACGCCTCTGGCCTGCCGGACCCGGAGCAAATTTCCACGGCGCGGGACATGGCCACGCTGGGCCGCCACCTGATCGCTGACTTTCCGTCGGAATACCGCTATTTCTCCACGCCCAGCTTTCGCTTCCACAACAGGGTGATCCAGAACCACGACCACTTGCTTCAGACCTATCCGGGCGCCGATGGCATCAAGACCGGCTTCATCACCGCATCCGGCTTTAATCTGGTGACGTCCGCGATACGCTCAGATGTCCGCCTGGTCGGCGTGGTGATGGGCGCCGGGCGCGCGCTGGAGCGTGATCTGCATATGGCCGTGCTGCTCAACCAAGGCTTCGAGCAGTTGGACATCCCGGTACCTACGATGACAGCCCGTCCCGAGACCCCGCGCCGCTCGCTGATTCCGCAGGCAACCGCCGCCGCCCTGCCGCCGCCGCCTTTGGCGCCACGCAACGTGCCGACTCGCTGGGCCATCCAACTCGGGATTTTCGTCACTGAGCCGGCAGCGCGGCAATCTGCCACCAATGCGCGCCGGATCATCGACAACGGGCAGGTTCGCGTGGCGACCGCCGGCGCGCACGCAAAAAGCGGCTGGCGGGCGCAGATCATCGGCCTGACGGCGGCCGAGGCCTCAGGTGCCTGCACCACGCTGATCAAACGCAAGTTGGTCTGCCAGTTGATCCGCTCCGACACCGGGCAGGTCGCGCGGAACTGACCCCAATCCGCTGCGCGGGCGAAGCGTTCGACAACCGCCGATACGGACCATGGCATGACCGATCTTCCGCTTCCGCTCGACCAGATCACCGCGATAGCGGCCACCTCCGCCGCGATGCTTGCACTGCTGGCGGTCATTCTGGCATTGCTGCAGGGCGGTCACGGCGCCGCGTTGGACCGTCGTATCCGTGAGGAGAACGAGGTGCTCAGGCGCGCCTTCACCGAACTGGACCAAGGTCTGCGCCGCGAACTGGCGCAGGGCACACGTGAGGGCCTCGCTGTCGCCTTCGACAAGGTCCAGGCCGGCCTCTCCGCGCAGTCCGACGGGCTGGAGCGGTTCGGCCGCGCCCAGCAGGCGTTGATCGCGCAGGCTTTGACGCATTTCGGCGAACAGCAGGGCAACCGGTTGGATCAAGTAGACCGCACAGTGCGGGAGGCGAACGCCGCGATGCATGCCACCCAGGTGGCGTTCAAGCAGCAGATCGGTGAGACGCTGGACCGGCTGATTGCGTCGTCCTCCGCCGCGCTGAACGCCTTTTCAATGCGGCTCGCGGCTTTGGACACCACCCTGAAGGCCGAGCAGGAACAGCTTCGTGCAATGGTGGGTGCTCAGTTGGAGGCGATGCGCGCGGCCAACGAAGCCAAGCTGGAGGAAATGCGCAAGTCCGTGGACGAAAAGCTCCAATCAGCGTTGGAAAAGCAATTGAAGGACAGCTTCACCAACCTTCAGGAGCAGTTGGCCGCGGTGCAGCAGGCGATCGGGCAGGTGCAGAGTGTGGCCGGCGAGGTTGGCGACCTGAAGCGTCTGTTCTCCAACGTGAAGTCGCGCGGCGGCTGGGGCGAGGCGCAGCTGGAGGCGATGCTGACGGATATTCTGCCTGTGGGTGCGTTCGAGAAGAATTTCCGCGCGAAGGAGGGCAGCAGCGAGGTGGTGGAATTCGCGCTGCGCGTCCCCGGCCGCGGCGGCGAGCATGCCTGGCTGCCGATCGACAGCAAATTCCCCACCGAGGATTACGGCCGCCTGGTCGCCGCCCACGAGGCCGGTTTGCGCGACGAGGAGACGGCGGCCCGCTCGGCGCTGGCCAACAATATCAGGCTCGAAGCGAAGAAGATCGACAGCAAATACATCTGCGTCCCGCGCACCCTCGAATTCGGTATTCTCTATGTTCCGAGCGACAGCCTGTTCGCCGAGGTGGCCCGCGTTCCCGGCCTGATCGAGGCGATACGCCGCGACAGCCACGTGATGGTGATGGGCCCAAGCCTGCTGCCGGCGTTCCTGCACACGCTGCGCGTCAGCTACGTGACCCTGGCTTTGGAACAGAAAGCCAGCGAGATCGGCGAGACCTTGGCGGCCGTGAAGGTGGAGTGGGCGAAGTTCGGCGACGCCTTGGCCGCGATCAAGAAGCAGGCGGACACGTTGGCCAACGGCATCAACTCCACCCTCGTCCGCCAGCGCGCCATCGGGCGGCGGCTGAAGAACGTGGACGCGATCGATGACATGCGATCGGATCTGCTGCTGGGGCTGGACGGTCCGTTGGTGGTAGACGAGGCGGTGGAAGACGAGGCGCCGATTTAGCCGCCTGGCACCAGGAAGTCCGGCACCGACAGGTAACGCTCGCCGGTGTCGTAGTTGAAGCCGAGCACCACGGCGCCCGCCGCAAGGTCCGGCAGCTTCTGCGCGATCGCGGCCAGGGTGGCGCCGGATGAGATGCCGATCAGCAGGCCCTCCTGGCGCGCCGACTGCCGCGCCCATTCGCGGGCATCCTCGGCCTCAACCTGGATCACGCCGTCGAGCAGCGACATGTCCAGGTTTTTGGGAATGAAGCCTGCACCGATGCCCTGGATCGGGTGCGGCGATGGGGCGCCGCCGGAGATCACCGGCGAGGCAGTGGGCTCCACGGCGAAAACCTTCAGCTTCGGGAAAAGCGGCTTCAGCACGCGGGCCACGCCGGTGAGGTGGCCACCAGTGCCGACACCGGTGATCATGGCGTCGATCCCATCTGGGAAGTCGGCCAGGATTTCCTGCGCAGTGGTGCGCATATGCACGTCAGGGTTGGCGGGGTTGTCGAACTGCTGCGGCATCCAGGCGCCCGGCGTCTGCGCCACCAGCTCCTCGGCGCGCGCGATCGCAGCCTTCATGCCGCCGGCGCGCGACGTAAGGTCGAACTGCGCGCCATAGGCCTGCATGAGGTAGCGCCGCTCCACCGACATCGAATCGGGCATCACCAAAATGATCCGGTAGCCCTTCACGGCAGCGACCATCGCAAGGCCCACGCCGGTGTTGCCGGAGGTCGGCTCGATGATCGTGCCACCCGCCTTCAAGCTGCCATCAGCCTCAGCAGCCTCGACCATCGCCAGCGCGATGCGGTCCTTCACCGACCCGCCGGGATTGCTGCGTTCAGACTTGGTCCACACCTCCGCGTTGGGAAACAGGCGCTGCAGGCGGATATGCGGCGTGGCGCCGATGGTGTTCAGAACGCTGGCGGCTTTCATCGACGATCTCCCGTTTCCCCCGCTATCTACAACTCGGAACGCCATTTCCGCCAGCCCTTGGACCGCAATTCACAGGCCGGACACGTGTTACATCCAAAACCCCAATCGTGACGGGTGGTGTGGTCGCCGAGGTAGCAGGTATGGGTGTGTTCCACGATCAGCGACACCAGTTTTTCCCCACCCAGGGCGTCCACCAATCCCCAGGTCTGCGCCTTGTCAATCCACATCAGCGGCATGTCGAGCACGAACCGACGCTCCATGCCAAGGTTGAGCGCCAGTTGCATCGCCTTGATGGTGTCGTCCCGGCAATCCGGGTAGCCGGAATAATCGGTCTCACACATGCCCCCCACGATGCGCTTCAGCCCTCGGCGATAGGCGATGGCGGCGGCGTAGGTGAGAAACAGCAGGTTGCGGCCGGGCACGAAGGTGTTGGGCAGGCCCTCGGCGCCCATCGTGATCGCCACATCTTCGGTCATCGCGGTGCCGCCGATGGCAGCGAGAGACTGGCCAAGATCGACCATATGGTCGAGGCCGAGAGTGGCCTTCCAGCCGCCGATGGCAGCCAGGCCGTCGCGGATCGGCGCGCGGCATTGCAGTTCGACCGCATGGCGCTGGCCGTAGGCGAACCCCACCGTCTCGACGTGATCGTAGCGCTGAAGCGCCCATGCCAGGCAGGTGGCGGAATCCTGGCCGCCGGACAACAGCACCAAGGCGGTTTCGGTCATGGCTTCCATTCACCTCCGCACGAGCGACACTGCGGCGGGAATACTCTATAT
>JAYTHH010000208.1:0-5057 GCA_043732745.1 Rhodospirillales bacterium | reverse complement strand
ATCGTTCCAACCCCATACCGAGGGCGTGAGATGCTTGTTCCTAATACGTTCTTCAAGCCTGCCCGTGGGGTCATCCACAGCTAAGTAGAATTGCGCCTAACTAAAGTAGGGCTGGTCGCGAATACGAATATTTTTAAAGAACGCATTATGATGCTTTAATGAGAAAATAGCCTATCCTAAAGTATTCTTGCTCCATCAGGACCAAGAGAACATGTCAGTGTCCCAGACCACCTGTTTTACGGCCACCCTGGGGTGTTTCAGACCCAAAAGCCCCTGGAATTACCGCCAAAATCCGTGGGGCCCGACCCAGCCGCCCGCCGGCCGCGCCGCAATTCAAAAGGCCGCCCACCGGTCGATGATCTTCGCGCTGATGCTGCTCGCGAGCACCGCGGCTGCAGTGCGCCCCGCCATCGCGTTGGAGCAATGCCTGCCCACGCCCCGGTCGCTCCCGGCGGACGCCAAGCCCGTCCCACTCAACAATCCCGAGTGGAAGGCCCAATACGAGCATCTCAAGAACACCGTCGCCGAACCCCAAATGGCCTCCCGTCGCCTGCTGTTCATTGGCGACTCACTGACCTTCGGCTGGCATGCCGACGAGACGCTGTTCTATCAAACCTTCAAGCAATTCAATCCACTCAACCTCGGCATCTATGGTGACAGGACCGAGGGCGTCATCTACCGCCTCAATGCCGACTGGGGCGCACTGAATCCCAGGCTTGCCGTCGTCTTGATCGGCACGAACAACACCGCAACCGGCAGCAGGCCTGTCGATGTGGCAATGGCGATCACTGAAATCGTCCGCACCATTCGAACGCATTCAGGTCAAACGCGCGTCCTTGTCGTCAGCATTCTGCCACGCGGCGAAATTCAGTCTCCTCTGCGCGGCGCCAACACAAGGGTGAACGAGATCGTCTCACGCTGCGTGAACGGCGAGACCACCTTTTTCGCCGACATCGCGGCGTCATTCCTCGACGACCGCGGTGGCTTCCGGCAGGAACTGACGGCAGACAACGTTCATCTGACGCGAAGTGGCTACCAGCATCTCGCCACCCTCATCCTGCCCACCATCCAAACCCTGATGAAGGACTGACCTACGTCATACCAAACCGCGGTTTGGCATGAGTCATATTTGGCGCGCCGCCGCCGGCCAGCCCAGCGCGCAATACCAGCCCGTCTTTATGTTGGAAGATCCAGCATCAACGCGGGCTGATATCACATAAACCCACCTCCTGCGGCGGTGTGCCGGCATCCTCGATCTGCAAGAAGAGTCAGTTTGCCAGGCGAGCTACCGATGCAGTTCACCGCCTGGCATCGGAGCGGGCACGCCTGTCGTTTGCGGCAGGCTCAGCGGCAGACCGAGTATCGACCGCACCGCCAGGAACCCGAAGGCCTGCGCCTCCAGCGCGTCGCCGTTCCAGCCCACCGCCTCGACCGGATCGACCGGCACCCCCAGCGCCGCGCGCAGCATCTGCATGATGACTGGATTGTGCCGTCCGCCGCCGGCGACCAGCCAGCGCTCTGGCGGTCGTGGCAAATGCGCGCGGGCCAATCCCACCGTGGCGGCGGTAAAGGCCGCCAGCGTCGCAGCGCCATCAGCCAAAGACAGACGCTCTACCGGAGCCGCGGAGAACGCGTTGCGGTCCAGCGATTTCGGCGGGGCGCGGTCGAAGTACGAATTGTCCAGCAGCTCAGCCAATGCCGCCGCGTCCACCACGCCGCTGCCGGCGAAACGGCCGTCCGCGTCGTAGGCCGCGCCGGTATGCCGGCCCACCCAGTCGTCGATCAGCGCGTTGGCGGGACCGGTGTCGAACGCCAGGATGCTGCCGTCGTCGAGCGCGGTTACGTTGCCCACGCCGCCGAGATTGAGCACCGCAACGGGTCCGGCGAGGTCATGCGCCAGGGCGGCATGAAACAGCGGCACCAGCGGTGCGCCCTGGCCACCGGCCGCGACATCCGCATGGCGGAACCGGTTGACGACGGGAAGGGCCAACGCCCGTGCCAGCCTGGCGCCATCGCCGAGCTGACGGGTGAGGCAATTCTCAGGACGATGCAGCACGGTCTGGCCGTGAAAGCCCACCACATCGATCACAGCCGCCGACGGCCCCGCCTGGGCCAGCAGAAGCCGCACCGCCTCGGCATGAAGATCCGTCACCCGCGCCTCAACATCCTCGGCCGGGTCGTGCTCGGCGCGATCGGGGTCGCGCATCAGCGCCAGAACATCCTGCCGCAGCGCCGCCGGCATCGGCAGCGTCAGAAACGCCCCGGTGGCAAAGACGCGCGTCCCGTCCGTCTCGATCATGGCGGCATCCACGCCGTCAGCAGACGTGCCGCTCATCAGGCCGATCGCGTTGAAGCGTTTTGCCATCAAGGGTCGTCTGGCCGGTCCTGCGTGGTCCAACCCGGGGCCACGCGCAACGCCGGATTGACGCATAGATCGAGGTTGCGGCGTTCCTCGGCGGCGCGGTTGGCGAACACCACCCGCACATCGGCGCGGCAGGGGCCGGTGAAGTAGATTTTTCGAACCTCGTTCACCGACATCGCCGATTGCGACAGTCGGTCATCGCCCCACTGCGTCGCATCCGGCGCAGAGATGAAAAGCTCCTGAATCGGCCGAGGGCTGGCATTGGTGACGGTCACGCTCCGCGCCGGCCCCGGCGGCGGCGGTGGCGGACGGGTGGCGAGCGCACCGGTAAACGACACCTCACGCGTGCGACAGACGTTCACGCCGCGCATCTCCTCCTGACTGGTATCGTCGTAGATCGCCAACAGGTCGAAGCTGCAATCACGCATCCGCCCCAGCTTCAGCCGCAGCGTGCCGCCGTGCTCCAGCATCGCGTCGCCCAACTTGTCCTGGCCCCATGCTTCGGCACTTTGTGGCGAGACATAGAGCTCCTGGATGGTAAGCCTGCTGCGGTTGATCACCGATAGGCCACGGTCGCCCAACGGTCCCAGCACCGGCTCGGCCAAGGCGGCACAGGTCAGGACGGCGCACCCTAACAGAGCAGCGGAGAGGGGGAAAAGCCTGCGCAAGAAACCTTTCCCCTAACGGAACCAAACCGCAATGCCATGGTCATTGCTCTGTGTCCTGTGGGCGACGGCAGCGCAAGGCGTATGCTTGAATCTGTGTCATTTCGGTCGCGAGGTGTTGCATTCTTGCCGGTGGGAGGCCAATTCAAATTTATGAGCACTGATCAGACCCAACCCGAGCCGAAGCCCCCCGAAGCCCCGCGCCCAGACTCGAGACCGTTGCCGACGCCGTTGCCGCCGGAGATTGGCGGCGCCCCCGGCCCAGAGCCCACACGTTACGGCGACTGGGAGCATAAGGGCCGGTGCACGGATTTCTGAGCGCCCCGCTTTAACGCCGCCTCATCAGCGCAGCGGTCAGCGTGTTCTCCAGCAGGCACGCGATGGTCATCGGCCCGACGCCGCCGGGCACCGGCGTGATGGCGCTGGCCACCGCCGCACATTCGGCGAATGCCACATCGCCCACCAATCGACCATCCGCCAGCCGGTTGATTCCGACATCGATCACAACCGCCCCGTCGGCGATCCAGTCGCCGCGCACCATCTCCGGCCGCCCCACCGCTGCCACCAGCACCTCGGCGCGGCGGCATTCGGCCTGCAGGTTGCGGGTGCGCGAATGGGCGATGGTGACGGTGGCATCCGCCGCCAGCAGCAAGGCCGCCACCGGCTTGCCGACCAGCACCGAGCGCCCCAGCACCACGGCGCGGGCACCACTCAGTGATACCCCGGCATGGGCCAGCAATTTCATCACGCCCAATGGGGTGCAGGGCACCAGGCTCGGCTGACCCGCCGCCAGCAGGCCGGCGTTGATCGGTGTCAGCCCGTCCACATCCTTGGCCGGATCGATGGCGCGGATGATCGCCGCCTGGTCCAGCCCGGCCGGCAGCGGCAACTGCACCAGGATGCCGTCCACCTCCGGGTCGGCGTTCAGCCGCGCCACCACCGACAGCAGCCCCGCCTGCGACGTGGCAGCCGGCAGCCGGATGGTCTGCGCGACGATTCCCGCGGAGACTGCCGCGCGGTCCTTGTTGCGGACATAAACGGCGCTGGCGGGGTTGTCGCCCACCAGCACCACCGCCAGGCTGGGCCGGAACGACAGGGTGGCGATGCGCGCGGCCAGCTCGGCGCGAAGGGTCTGGGCGACCGCGCGGCCGTCGATGCGTGTGGCGGTCATGCGGGAAGGTCCGTTGCTTTGGTGGATATCAGGATGGCCCGGGCCGTGAGTGCAGACGGGTCGCCGATCAGGCGCAGCAGGTTCTGCCGGCTGCTGGCGCCATGGGCAACCGAAACCGCCGCCACGCCGACGCCGAAGGCCGCTGATATCACAGGGCAGACCTCCGCATTGGCACGACGGCCTTCGGGCGCCGCCGTCACGGCAACCTTTAGCCGTTCGCCGTCGATGTCCGGCGCCAGGCCCAGCAGGCCGGGTCGCCGCGGCTTCGGCATCATCTTCACCGCGAGACTGATGCCGTCAGCGGTCTGCCGGCACAGCAAGGCCACTGGTCAAAGAAAGAGGCCCTGCACGTTGCCATAGACGATCGCGGCAAATATCCGGGTTAGCAGCATCTGCAGCCCGTAGATCAGCAGGATCGCCGCGATTGGGCTGAGATCGATGCTGCCGAAGCTGGGGATCACGCGGCGGATCGGCCGCAGCACCGGCTCGGTCACGCGAAACAGGAAATCCCCGATCGTCCAGACGAAGCGGTTGCGGCTGTCGAGAACGCCGAACGAGGTCAGCATGCTGAACACCGCGGCCAGGATGATCGCCCAGCGCAGCAGGTTGAGCAACTCATGGACAATCTCAAACAGGATGGTGATCACGCAACGAACTCCGGGACAGGTGGCGGAAACTAGCCTTGTCCCTGCCATTCCCGCAACAAGGGCATGACGGGGCGCATGATGGCTTGACTTGCGGCATGGCGGTGAGCATCTTCCGCCGTCTCGCGGGCCGGGGAATGGGGCTGTAGCTCAGTTGGGAGAGCGCGTCGTTCGCAATGACGAGGTCAGCGGTTCGATCCCGCTCAGCTCCACCA
>JAYTHH010000207.1:0-5087 GCA_043732745.1 Rhodospirillales bacterium | reverse complement strand
CAGCATCTGGGGGCATCGGGCGGGGTCCCCAGCGGTGATCCCCACGGACGCGGCGTTTATTCGAGATGAGGTCCGGGCTTGGATGGGGTGAAACTCGTTCGGGTCGGGGTTCGGATGTCGGGCAGCGCCCGACATCCCGGCGCCAATCAGATTGCCAACGTGCCTACTCTCGCCGCGGCATAGCGGGCTTCGATTTTCTGCCAGTCCAACACGTTCCACCAGGCGGCCAGATAGTCAGGGCGGCGATTCTGGTATTTCAGATAATAGGCGTGCTCCCACACATCGTTGCCCATCAACACGCTGGCGCCGTCCATCAGCGGGCTGTCCTGGTTGGGGCGTGCAATCAGAGCCAGCTTGCCGTCCTTGTTGACCGTCACGAACACCCAGCCCGAGCCAAACTGGCCGGCACCGGCACGGTTGAACGCGGTCTGCAACTGGGGTAGGCCGCCGAATTCCTGGGTGATGGCGGCGGCGAGATCGCCAGTGGGCGCACCACCTTTGCCACCCAAGATGGTCCAGAACATCGTGTGGGTGGCGTGGCCGCCGCCGCTGTTGCGCACGGCTGGGCGTACAGCCTCCGGCAAGTCCAACAGGCCCGCAAGTAGAGTTTTGAGCGGCTGGTCGGCAAGCTGCGGATAATCCTTCGCCGCGGCGTTCATGTTGGCGACATAGGCGGCGTGGTGCCGGTCGTGATGGATCATCATCGTGGTCGCGTCGATATACGGTTCATTGGCGTCGAACGCGTAAGGCAGCGGCGGTAGGGTGAACGGTCCGCCCCGAGCAGGCGCTTGCGCGAAGCTGGACCTTACGGTTGCGGCGACGGCGAGGCCGGCGGTGGCCCCGAACAGGGTGCGGCGCGACAACGATATCATCTGTGGACTCCTGGAGGTTCGTTTCTGCTTGCGGCAGGTGTGGATGGTCGGTCTGTTCGGCAACCGACAAAACTCATACCGGCACAAAAAGGATTCAGATGCATCGATCCGCTCAGGTTGCGACGATACCCGTCGCGTCCGGCTCCAGCGCGAACGCCGCCGCCATCAGAGCGCGGGTGTAGTCGTGCTTCGGCGCCATGAACAATTCCTCGGCCGGGCCTTCCTCCACCACGCGGCCATGGCGCATCACCATCACGCGGTGGGCGAGCGCGCGGACCACTTTGAGGTCGTGGCTGATGAACAGGTAGCCGAGGTCATGGTCGTGCTGCAGGCGGCGCAGCAGCGTCACGATCTGCGCCTGAACCGACATATCCAGCGCGCTGGTCGGCTCGTCCAGCACCACGAAGCGCGGGCCGAGCACCATGGCGCGGGCGATGGCGATACGCTGGCGCTGGCCGCCGCTGAATTCATGCGGGTAACGGACCGCCGACCCATCGGGAAGGCCGACCTCCTCCAGCGCCGCAGCGACCCGGATGCCGCGTTGCTGGTTGGACAGGCCACGGGCGTGCACGCGCAGGCCCTCGGCCACAATGTCGCCCACCGTGAGGCGAGGGGACAGGCTGCCGAACGGGTCCTGGAACACGATCTGTGCGCGGGCGCGCAGGCCTCGACGGGTCTTGAGGTCCAGCATGTCCAGATCCTGGCCCATAAAGACGATCCGGCCCTGTGACGCCTCCAGCCGCAGCAAGGCGGCGCCCATCGTGGATTTGCCAGAGCCGCTTTCGCCCACCAGGCCCACCGTCTCGCCGGCGTGCACCTTCAGGCTGACACCGTCGACCGCCTTCACGTGGCCTACAACCCGCCGCAGCGCGCCGCTTCGGATGGCAAAATGCACACGGATGTCGTGTGCCTCCACCAGCGTGGGCGGCGACGGCGGCAGCGGCTTCGGGCGACCCTTCGGCTCTGCGCCAAGGAGCATCCTCGTGTACGGATGCTGCGGCCGGGCGAACACCTCAAACACAAGACCGGTCTCGACCACCACGCCTTCCTTCATCACGCAGACCCGGTCGGCGTAGCGGCGCACGATGGCGAGGTCGTGGCTGATCAGCAGCAAAGCGAGGCCGCGGGCGGCCTTCTGTTCGGCCAGCAATTTCAGAATCTGTGCCTGGATGGTGACGTCGAGCGCCGTGGTCGGTTCGTCCGCGATCAGCAGCACGGGGTCGTTGGCCAGGGCCATAGCGATCATCACGCGCTGGCGCTGGCCGCCGGACAGCTGATGGGGAAACGCGTCCAGCCGGTGTTCGGCGTCGGCGAACCCGCATTGTGACAGCAGGCTGATGACGCGGGCTTTCAACGCCGATTTCGACACTGGCGTGTGCAGCATGACCGACTCAGCAACCTGCCGGCCGATGCGGCCAAGCGGGTTCAGGCTGCTCATCGGCTCTTGAAACACCATGCCGGCGACGCCGCCGCGCAACCGTCGTAGCATGGGATTGGCGGCGCCAATGACCTTCTGGCCATCCAGCGTGACGCAGCCGGTGCTGTGAGCGCCCTGCGGCAGAAGCTGCAGCAACGACAGCGCGGTGAGGGATTTGCCGGAGCCGCTTTCACCCACCAGCGCAAGCGTCTCGCCACGATCGAGCTTGAAGGACACGTCGCGCACCACGCAGCGCCCGGCGAAGGAGATGTTGAGCGTGTCGACGTTGACGAGGCTCATTTGATGGCTCGCCTAGGATCGAACGCGTCACGGACCGCTTCGCCGATGAAGATCAGCAAGGTGAGCGTGCCCCCGAGGACCACGAAGGCGGTGATAGCGAGCCACGGAGCCTGAAGGTTGTC
The DNA here is from genome assembly GCA_043732745.1 of Rhodospirillales bacterium. Lineage (GTDB taxonomy): Bacteria > Pseudomonadota > Alphaproteobacteria > Acetobacterales > Acetobacteraceae > CAIQQQ01. Next base: position 2,376 of record JAYTHH010000207.1, on the reverse strand, counting down.
CTTGCCCTGCGCCACCAGTTCGCCCAGCGACGGAGAGCCGGGGGGGAGGCCGAAGCCCAGAAAATCAAGGCTGGCCAGGATCGTCACCGAGCCGGACAAGGTGAACGGCAGGAAGGTCAGCGTGGCCACCATCGCGTTGGGCAGGATGTGGCGCCACATCACCATTCCGTTGGAAACGCCCAAGGCGCGAGCGGCGCGGACGTATTCGAGGTTGCGTCCACGCAGGAACTCGGCCCGCACCACGCCGGTCAATGCCATCCAACTGAACAACAGGAGAAACAACAGCAGGATCCAGAAGCTGGGGGTGATCATACTGGACAGAATGATCAGTAGGTAAAGCTGCGGCATACCGGACCAGATCTCGATGAAGCGCTGGAACAGCAGGTCCACCGTGCCGCCGTAGAAGCCTTGCACGGCACCGGCGGCGATGCCGATCGTGGAGGAGATGATGGTCAGCGTGAAGCCGAACATCACCGAAAGACGAAACCCGTAGATCACCCGCGCCAAAATGTCGCGCGCCTGGTCGTCGGTGCCGAGGATGTTGCGCCATGAGGGCGGGGCCGGGGCAGAGACACCGAGATTCTTCACGATCGTGGCGTAGGAATACGGGATCAGCGGCCAGAACATCCAGCCTTTCGAATTGATCCGCTCCGCCAGCACAGGGTCGGAGTAATCCGCCTGGGTCGGCATCATGTCGTTGCCGAACGCGTCTTCGCTATAATCGTTGAGCACCGGCACGAACCAGTGGTTGTCGTAATGCACCAACAGTGGCCGGTCGTTGGCAATGAATTCGGCGAACAGGCTGACGATGAAGATTACGGAGAAAATGCGGAACGACCACAGGCCGCGCGAATGGGCGCGGAAGATCGCAAAGCGGCGGCGGGTGAGCGGCGATAGCTGCATAAGCCTCAGCTCTGCCGGGCCGAGAAGTCGATGCGCGGATCAACGAGCGTGTACATTACATCCCCCACGATCTGCATCACGAGGCCCAGCAGCGTGAAGATGTAGAGCGTGCCGAACATAACAGGATAGTCGCGCCGAATGGCGCTTTCAAAGCCCAGCAGGCCCAGCCCGTCGAGCGAGAAGACGATCTCCACCAGCAGCGCAGATGAAAACAGGATGCCGATAAAGGCCGCAGGGAAGCCCGCGATGATCAGCAGCATCGCGTTGCGGAACACATGGCGATACAGGATGCGCTGCTCGCTGGCGCCCTTGGCGCGGGCGGTAACGGTGTACTGTTTTCGAATCTCCTCCAGAAAGCAGTTCTTGGTCAGCATCGTGAGGCTGGCGAAACCGCCGACCACCAGCGCCATCGTGGGCAGCACCATGTGCCACGCATAGTCGACGGCTCGGTCGAACAGGCTCCAGTTCTCGGCGCCGGAGCTGGACAGTCCTCGCAAGGGGAAAATCTGGACAAAACTACCGCCGGCGAACAGTACCACCAGCAGGATGGCGAAGAGGAAGCCCGGGATGGCGTAGCCCACCAGCACAGCGGCCGACGTGGCGACGTCGAATCGGCTACCATCACGCACCGCTTTGGCGATGCCGAGCGGGATGGAGATGAGGTAGACGAGGAGCGTGGACCACAGGCCAAGTGAAATACTGACTGGCATTTTCTGCAGCACGAGGTGCAGCACGCTCTGGTCGCGAAAGAAGCTGCGGCCAAAGTCGAACGTGGCGTAGTTCTTCAGCATCGTCACGAAGCGGGTCAGTGGCGGCTTGTCGAAGCCGAACATCTTCTTGATGTCGGCCACGATCATGGGGTCCAGCCCGCGCGCCCCGCGATAGGCGCCGGCGTTGCCGGACGCTACCTCACTTTGGCCACCGCCGGTCAGGCGGCTGGTGGTGTCGCCCTTGCCCTTCATTTCGGCGATCATCTGCTCCACCGGGCCGCCTGGGGCGAACTGGATGACGGCGAAGTTGATGGCGATAATTCCCAGCAGCGTGGGAATCACCAGCAGCAGGCGGCGGAGCAGGTAGCCGGTCACGCGTTCACTGGCCCATGCGCCGTGCCGGATCGGTGATCGCGGCCTTGGCCGCATCAAGCCACCAAGTATTGAGATCAACGCCAGAGCGCACCTTTTGCGCGGGCCGGCCGAAGCGGTCCCAATAGGCGATGCGAACCGCGGACAGATGCCATTGCGGCACCACGTAGCTGCTGGCCAGCAGCACCCGGTCCAGCGCGCGGGTGGCGGCAACGAGACGTTGGCGGTCGTGCGCGGCCAGGATCTCGCCTACCAGTGCGTCCACCACCGGATCGCAAATGCCCATCGTGTTGTTGCTGCCTTCCATCTTGGCAGCAGTGCAGGACCACAACTCCATCTGCTCGTTGCCGGGGCTGTCCGACTCGCCGATCACCACGTCGGTCATGTCATA
>JAYTHH010000206.1:0-5097 GCA_043732745.1 Rhodospirillales bacterium | reverse complement strand
GTCGCGATCATGCGAAAGCTCATCGTGCTCGCAAACGCGCTGCTCAGGGACCAGCGAAATTGGACCCCAAGCAGAGCTTGACCAAGACGGATACTCTAACGGCGGCGTAACCGGACGGGCGGGACCGGATTACCCTTTTGTCGGGAACTCAAGGACAACGCGCAGACCAGGCGCGTTGTCCTCGAGCCGCAGTTTGGCGCCGTGAAGGTCTGCCGCAGCACGCACGAGGGCGAGGCCCAGGCCGGTGCCGGGTGTCCCTCGTGTCGGGTCGAGCCTGACGAAACGTTGCATGACGCGTTCTCGCTGGCCCTCAAGGATACCGGGCCCGCCATCGGCCACCACGATCCGCGCACCGGTGGGCAGGCCGGTAACCGACACCGTGATGTCGGTCCCCGACAGCGCGTAGCGCAAAGCGTTCTCGATCAGGTTGGACACCATCTGCACCAGGACATCGGCATCTCCATCGATCATCACGCCGGCGCCGACATCCACGATGAGTTCGTAGCCGAGATCTTCGGCGCTCGGCCCGTAGGCTTCGCAAAGCCGCGATACCAGGCTGCCGAGATCAACCTCCGCAAAACCTTCATGCGGGTCCTGGGCCTCTAGCTGGGCAATGCGCAGCAGGGCGTTGAACGTGCCGATGATGGCGTCGCACTCGCTGCGGGCCTCATGAATCGCAGCTTGAAAATCGTCTGTGGTGCGGGCTGACCGGGCAGCCCGATCCAGACCCTGGCGCAATCGGCCGAGTGGCGTGCGCAGGTCGTGCGCGATATCGTCCGTCACCTGCCGGAGATTGGTCGTGAGAATGCCAATGCGATCCAGCATCGTATTCACGGCGGCGCCGATGGCAGCGACCTCGGGACCCCCTTTCGCCATGGGCAGCCGGTGTGACAGATCGCCCGCGCCGATCCGCGCGGCCCCCTTCGCAATCTGCTCGATGCCGCTCAGGACGCGCCGGCTCACGAGATATCCTGAGATCAAACCAAACAAAAGGATGCCCAGGCCGCTCCACAGCCCCCCGGCCCGGAAAATGTCCTCCAGCTCATCGAGCCGCTGCGGGCTGCGCCCCACAAGCAAGCTGCCGCCGCCCGTCAGGTCACTCACCTGCACCCGCACCAGCCCGTCTTCCAGTCCGGGCACGATGCCTGGCGACACGGTGACCCAAGCAGGTCCTCGGGGAGCGCTGAGCAGCGGCAGATTGCCGGCCAGCCTGCGACCATTTGAGCCGACAACCAGGTAGAACGCCTCGCTATGACGATCACCTTCTGTCCGGCGACTGAGCGCGGCGATCAGCCCCGGAAAGCCGCCGTCCTCCTCGCTTGCCAGCAGCGCCTGACTGTCATGAGAAATATCGCTGTCAATCTGGGCAAGCACCCGCTCGCGCGACAAGAGATAGAGCAAGGCTAACAAGGCCAGCACGATGACGGCGAACACCACAGTGTTCGCGACGGCAACGCGAAATGCCGTGCTTGCCTGAAGACGGCGGAAACCAGACGGATTCACCTCGAAAGCCCACGGTTATCGGTGATCCCTGCCAGCCGAATGAAACGGAACAGCCTCACTCCGGCGCGCGGATGACGTAGCCGGCGCCACGCACGGTATGCAGCAGGGTCGTCGGAAACCCACGATCCACCTTGCTGCGGAGCCGGCTGACATGCGTGTCCACGACGTTGGTCTGCGGATCGAAGTGAAACTCCCAGACGCCCTCCAGCAGCATCGTGCGCGTCACCACCTGGCCCGCCCGGCGCATCAGATATTCCAGCAACTGGAACTCGCGCGGCTGAAGCTCTATCAACTGGCCACCACGCCGGACGCTCCGCTTCAGCAGATCGATCTGAAGATCAGCGACGACGAGCTCGGTCTCGACGTTCGCAGCGACAGGGCGCCGCGCCAAAGCATTGACCCGCGCGAACAACTCGGAAAATTCGAACGGCTTGACCAGATAGTCATCCCCGCCGGCATCCAGGCCGTTCACCCGATCCGATACGCTGCCGCGCGCCGACAGGAACAGGACCGGGGTCCGCACACCTGCACTGCGGATTGTCTTGACCAGTGCGATGCCGTCCAGTCCCGGCAGCATGCGGTCCACGATCATGACGTCGTAGGTGCCATCGGCCGCCAGGAAAAGCCCATCGCGGCCGGTCGGCGCGACATCGACTGCGTTGCCGTGCTCACGCAGTCCGTCGGCGATATAGGCGGCGGTGGACGCGTCGTCCTCGACCACGAGAATCTTCATGCATCCCCCAAACGCAGTTTCGATCTGGCGCCGGAACGTTTTCCTCGCCATCGACGCCAGCTGACATGAAGGAGCCCGATTGCAGCGCGACCCCTGCCGCCATCCACCAGTCATGAGCATTATCCGACCAATCGGAAGCATCCGATCGGAAAAATCTCAAGGTCCGCAGCCTGGAGCCAAAGTTATACCATCCCGGCAAGTTGCGCCGCATAGACATGCGCCGGCGCTGAAATCAGCGCGGAGAGTATGTTCGCGATCAGAACGGGCCTGGCCGACATACCCGCGGCCAGCAGCGAGGACGATGTTTTTGAGCATGACTGATCTCCTTAACGGGTGATGCTTCTGAAGCCGCGGATCGCGAACACCAGGGTCAATCTGAGCCAGCCGAAGACCAGCGCAAGATGCGCGGGCTGGGTCAGCAGCGACTGGTTGTGGATGATCGTCGCGTCCAGCGCGTTTACCGCGCCGGAGAACGGATTGACGGGATCGAACACCCGACCAAGGGGGGATTGCCGCAGGCTGGGTCCGAGCAAGAGGGGGCTTGCCGACACGGTCAGCACAATCAGGCAGGTCAGCAGCGTGCCGATCGACGAAGTCAGCCGCGATGCCAACCCCATCGCCAGAAAGCCGAAACCGAGCACAACGGGAGTGCCAAGCACGATGACGCCAAGAATGCTGGCGCCAAGGTTCTGGTTATTACTGCCGACCGCCCAGAGATAGGGGATGCTGAAGGCCAACATAACGGCCCAGGCGATCGCCTGGCCACTGATCTTGCCGAACAGAATCGCCGTGCGGGGAACCGGGGATACCAGGAGTGGAATCAGGCTGCCGCGGTCCCTTTCCCCGGCCACGGCGTCGATGCCCACGACCACAGCCAGCAGGGCACTGAGCGCAATCACGATCCCTGACATGTCATAGACGACCTAAGCGTTGTCCAGCAGGCTGAGCTGCCTGTTTCCGACCATCAGCAGCCCGAATGCCGACATCGCCGCGCCCTGTGTCGCAAGCCAGCCGAGCCCGCGTGCCGATGACAGCAGCTCGCCGGCTTCCTTGCGGGCGATCAGTGTGATGGCGCTCATGACGTTCCTCCACACGTCAGGGTTAAGTAGAGACCTTCGAGTCCACCGCCTTCACGACGCACCTCGACGATCGGCCAGCCGCCGAACAGCAGGGCACGCCATGCCTCGTCCGCCGTGGCGCTGGCATCGAGATCAACGATCCACCACTCGCCCTCGTGAGCGACCAGGCGAACCGGACCGGGCAAAGACGTCTCATCCGGCGGCGCGGCGCGCAGACGAAGCCGGTAGCGGGGCTGACAGCCGTCGGCGCCAACGAGTTCAACGATCGGTCCCTCTGCGACTGTCCTGCCGCCGACCAGGAAACCAACCTTCGTGCAGAATCGTTCGACGTCATCGAGCAGATGCGTGCAGAGCAGGATGCCGACACCGTGGTTGTGGCTCAGCTCGCGCAGCAGATCGTGGACCGCGCGTCGTCCGCGGGGATCGAGGCCGTTGGTTGGCTCGTCGAGCACCAGAACGCTCGGTCGTCCGATCAGAGCGCGGGCCAAGCCCAAGCGTTGGCGCATGCCGTGCGTGAACGTGCCGATACGTTGCCTTGGACGTGGAGCGATGCCTACCTGCACAACGCGATCATGCACTTCGCAGGCCGTCAATTCGGCGCCGTAGAGTCCAGCGAAGAAGGCCAGATAGTCTTCCGCGACCATCCAGTCGTACAAGCCGTTCTGCTCCGGCAGCACGCCAATCTTCTTGCGGACGGCCGCTGGAGCGGTGCTTGGGTCCTGACCCATGACCCGGGTCATGCCCTGATGACCCCCGAGCAGCCCGCAGATCGCGGCGATGGTGGTGCTCTTTCCGGCGCCATTCGGGCCGATCAGGCCATAGATTTCGCTCGGCGCCACGTGCACGTTCACGTCGTGCAGGATCGATGTGTCGCCTATGCGCAGGGCCAGGTGGTCGATCTCGATAAGATTTCGCATGCGTGCGGGTCCTTGCGGGGCCTGACGGTCGCACCGGGGCGCGACCGTCACGTCGTTGATGATCAATCCGCGTCGGGATCGTTCTCGTCGCCGCCCTTCTCGGCGCCGAGCTTGGCCATCTTGAGAACATGTGCGTCGGCACCGCTGACGGTGACCAGTTGGATCTCGCCGGAAGCTTTGGCCACGCTGACGCTGAAGACGGGATTGCCGTTGGCCTTGTCGGCGCTCGCCTCTAGCGCCCGTCCGCCCGCCTGGGCCTCCGCGGCGGCCACGGCGGCGCCGAGCGTCGTCTTCATCGCTGGCGAGCGAGCGGCATCCGGCTTATCGCCGGCATCAGGCAGGATGGTGGCCACGCCGGTCGTGGGGTCGACCGCGACCTTGGACAGGCCGTTTCCCGATATGACCTGAACTTCGTAGGCGACCGATCTGGCCCGGTTCTCCAGTCCGAATTCGATGGCGCGGCCGCCAGCCTTCATCTCCGCTGCGTGGATCGCGTCGACGGGTGCCGTTGTGGCGGCCAGCACGGCGGTGAGTTCGGCCTTGCTTGCGTTGTGTTCCTCACTGTCCTTCGTGGCGAACGCCGCTCCGGCCACGCCTGCCGCGAGTATCCCGGCCGTGACCAAGGCAATGACGGTCTGTTTCCGATTGAGCTTCAGCATAATGCGAACCTCCGTTCTTTCCGCGGCATGGAAACTCCCTGCCACTGCGGCGACCTTCGAACTTCTGAGGTTCGCGCAGATGATCGCCGATTATACGGATCGGTATATCAGAGGTGGCCCCGGAAATTCGGACAGGGTGATAAGCTATTCCCGCCTGCATGAGAGACGGGACACGATGGGAAAAGTGACACGCAAGCGCTACGGGG
>JAYTHH010000205.1:0-15437 GCA_043732745.1 Rhodospirillales bacterium | reverse complement strand
ACCGTATCGAGCACCGTCCCCGGCCGCGTCGCGGCAAGGCAGCCCAGCGGCACTCCCAGCACGACAGCCAGTCCAATGGAGCCAAAGGTGAGAATGATCGTGTAGGGCAGAACATCCAGAATAATGCCGCTCACTTTCCGCCCGGTCAGCACATCCGTCCCGAAATCACCCACCGACAAATGTGCGAAAAATCTTAGGAAGCGAACATGGATCGGCTGGTCCAGCCCCATCTCGGCAATGAACCGCCGCGCATATTCCGGCGTCGCCTGCGGCCCCAACAGCGCTGACGCCGGATCCCCCGGCACCAGCACCGTCAGCGCAAATAGAAGAAACATGGCGCCAAAAATCACCAGCAGCGTGGTGAGCACCCTGCTGGCGACATACCTGGCAGTGTCGTTGCGGAAAAGCCCGATCAAACCGGCGCGAAACGGTCGAGCGCCCAGTCGATCCCGGACGGCAGCAGCGCTGGCTTCAGCCAGCTGCGCGAGACGAAGTAGCTGACATCATAGGTCAGCCAGATGAACGCCGCGCTGTCTTCCATCAACTTCTGCGCCTGCACCATCAGCCCGGCGCGCTTGCCCACGTCCAGCTCCACCGCCGCCTGGTCAATCAATGCGTCATATTCCGGGCTGGCCCAACGCTGCCAGTTCCATATGCCCACCTCGCTGCTGACGAACCACTGCGCCAGGAAGTTCGGGTCCAGCTTGCCGTTGAAGCGGATGATGAACATGTCCAGGTTCTTGCCGGTATCGCCCTTGCCCGAGGCAAAGAATGCGCCGCCATCGAGACCCTCGATCTCGACGGTGATCCCCACATCCTTCAACAGCGCCTGCGCCACCAGCGCCATCGTCTGATACACGGGCTGGTTCAGCACAGTGATCCGGCACTTGAAACCGTTGGGCATGCCGGCCTCGGCCAGCAGCTTCTTCGCCCCGGCCACATCGCGCTTCGGCGAAGGCGCGTCCTTCCAGTAGCCCACCACTTCAGGCATCACCAGGCAGTTGGCCCGAGCCGCCTTGCCGTCGTATCCCGCCAGCAGCATCTGATCGACATCCAACGCCATCCGCACCGCGCGGCGCACCCGGATATCGGTGAAGGGTGGCTTCTCGATGTTGATGCCCATCCACACATTCGCGATGCCCGGCTGATGCTGCACCTTCAGCCCCGACACCTTTGCGAGTGTCTCGGACTGCGATGGCGGCAAGGACGCAAAGTCGATCTCGCCGGCGCGCAACGCCAGCTCGGTGGTCTTCGGATCCTGCACGAACCGCACCACCACTTCCTCAAAGCCCGACCGCGGCCCGGTATAGGCCGGGTTGCGCTTCAGCACCGCCTGGCGCTGCCGCTCGACGCTCTGCACCATCATCGGCCCAGAGCCGACCGGCTTCAGATTGTGCGCCACGCCGAGCTGCAGCACGGCCTTCTTGCAGACGATGCAGCCGGAGACATCGGCCAGCGCCACCGCGAACAGCGCTGCGCGCGGCTTCTCCAGGACGATCCGGCCAAAATATTTGTCGACGATCTCGACTTCCTTCAGCCCCACCCAATCGCCCTTGTAGGGGCTTTCCTTGCCATCCACCGGCGCCACAGCGAAGCGCTCGAACGAGAACTTCACGTCCTCCGTGGTCATCTCGCCAAACCCGTCGGTGAACATCTGGCCAGGCTTCAGCCTGAACTCCACCACGGTGGGCGAGACCTGCTTAATCTCGGCCGCCGCATCCGGCACGATCTCACCGCTACCGGGCGAGATCGTCACCAGCCGCTGAAACACGCAACGAATGATATTGCCTTCGTTCACGCCGGTGCGGAACGCCGGGTCCAACGCATCGGCGTCACGATCGACGCGCACGGTGAGCACGGCCTTGGCCTGGCCCTGGGCCTGGGCGCCAGTCGGAAGAAGGGCCGCAAGCGAAGCGGTGGCGAGCAGCGAGCGGCGGGTCATGTTCATGGCGTCACCTCGTATCTTCAGGTCGATGAGAACAGCGGATTGAGATGCAGACCAGTCAGAAAGCGCTTCAGATCCGCGATGACAGCTGAATTGGTGACGGAATCGTATACTGCATCGGCATCGGGACCAGTTTCCCGGTCCGTTTTCAGCATAGACACCGCTGCACGCACCGCCGAATGTAGCCGCGCGGTGGCCGGCGCGAGGCCAAACACGCCCCGCAGATCCACCGCCTGTGCCGCCGTCATCGCCTCGATGGCCAGCAGCATGCCCCAAGGCAGCAGCTGCTCCTCCAGCTTGCGGATCGTCAGGGGCGTGTTCGGCGCATGATCCTCCACTGTCTCGGACACCGGAACGGTGTCCAGGCTGGCGGGCGTTGCCTTCAGGCGGATCTCGCCATGCAGATACGACGCGGTCTTCTGCAGCGAGTTCAACCCGGTCGAGGCGCCTCCCACCGGGGACAGATACTTCGGAAGACCCGACATCTGGGCGTTCATCAACTTAACGATGCGCTGCATGCTGGCGGTGGACAGATGGCAGATCGCGATGGCCAGCGTGTCGAACGCCAGCGCGATGGCGGGCGTGTGGAAATTCGCAGTGGACACAATCACCTCGTCATCGATCAGCACCAGCGGATTGTCGGCGGCGGAATTGATTTCGGTCGTGACGGCGCGGGTGGCCGTATCGAACGCCGCCAGCACCGGCCCGTAGATCTGCGGCAGCACGCGAAAGCACAGCGCGTCCTGGATGGAGCGCGACACGCCGCCATAAAGCGCGCTTCCGGCCAGGATCTGGCGGAACATCGCCGCCGCCTGGACCTGGCCAGTTGCCGGGCGGGCGTTTGCAATACGTGCGTCGAAAACGCTGGGGTTGGCGGCATAGCCTTCCATGGCCAAAGCTGCCGTCGCGATCGACAGCACCAAGAGATCGCCGAGCGCCGCCAGCGTGTGCGCCGCATGGCCGCAGGTGACGGCGCTGGAATTCAAGATGCCCAGCCCATCCTTCGGCCCCAGCACTGCGGGCGCGATGCCGGCGCGCGCCAGCGCCTCCGCCCCAGGGGTCAACGCCCCGTCCCACCAGGCCAACCCGCGCCCAATCACCACCGATCCAATATGGCCGCACAGCCCAAGATCGCCCGCACCGATCGAACCGCGACCGGGAATGGAGGGGATCACGCCGGCATTGAACATCGCGATCATCGTGTCCAGCACATGCGGCGAAATGCCGGCGCCACCTCGCGCCAGGCCTACGATGCGGCACAGGAACTGCGCCCTCGCCACGTTTTCGGGGAACACCGTGCCCATGCCGATAGTGCGGCCACGGACCATCTGCACCTGAAAGGCTTCGAGTGCGGCAGAATCGAGCCGAAACCCGACATTGCCGCCAAGCCCGGTGTTCAGCCCATAGATCGGCTCCGGCCGCGTCGCATACGCATCCACCACCGCCCGCGCGGCGGCCACGCGCGCTGTGATCCCGGGCGTGATCGCCACCTGCGAGGCCGCTGCAATCTGGCCAAGCGAGACATCGCCCTCGCCGATCAGCAGCTTCATGCGAAGCCCAGCCGCTGGCCGATGCCGAGCCCGCGGCCCTTCTCCAGCATGGCGTGGCCCAGCGCGATATCCGACAGTGACAGTCCGCGATGCCAGAACAGGATGGTCTCTTCCTCGGATTCGCGCCCGGGTTTCAGACCGGCCACAATCTGCCCCATCTCGGCATGCAGCGTTGTTTTGTTCAATTTACCGGCCTCCACATGGGCGCGCAGGCTGCCGAATTTGCCGCCTTTGCACTGGCCCCAATCGTCCACTACCAGCTTGCTTATGATATCCGTAAGCGAAAGCTCGAAGGCGCTCATCATGCCATATGGCATCACCAGCGCCCGACTTGATCCATTTCGTCAGCAGCATCGGCGCCGGCTCGAGAAGACGAGAATCCTCCACGACGATGTCGGCGCCCTCGACGCAGCTTTGCCAGTCGTCGGTTGCGAGCTCCAGATGCATGCGCGGCTCGATCACCGTCTCGCCGTGCCCCTGCGCCGCGCCCCTGCGCCGCGAGCGAGGTCTCAATGGCGCCGATGATCTCGGCATCGGTCATTCTCAGGTCTTCGATGTCGAGCCGGTTGAGATAGTCGATATAGACTGGCGGCATGGGCGATGCGGACATGGGCGACCCGCGTCGTTACGAGGGCGGTTCGAGGCGATGGATGCCGTCGGCCTCGGCATCGCGCGCGGCAGCGTCCATCGCCAAGTAGGCGTCGCGGGGCAGGGGGGCAGAAAAGCTGCGAAGTGCGAGAGCCCGCAGAAGACTTTCGGAAGCGGGATCATCCGCAAGGCCGATGAACGCCTCCCGTAGCGCCGCTGCCCTGATGTTATCGAGGTCGGCACTGGCGACCAGCAGCGGCGAAGGCGTGGGATCAGTCTGTGCGATGGTCCGCACCTTGGCGGTGAGTTTCGGCGCGTGCAATTTCAGCAGCGCGTGCGCAAAGCTGTCGACCGGGCCTGCATCCGCGTCTCTGGCGATCACCGATTCGATTGCGCGGCGCGGCGTGAAGACGGGACCGAACTCACGACCAAACAGCCTTCCACCGCCGCGCTGCCGCAGGAAATGCCGCACGGCGTTGAAGCCGGATTGCGAATCTTCGACGGTATAGGCCACGGTTCGGCCTTGCAGGTCTTCCAGCGACCGCGCCGGATCGTCTTCGCGCACGACGATATCGGTCCAGTACACCGGCCGATCGGCCGCCCGCACATCTGACATCACCGGGGCCGCAATAGGGATCACATCGGCCACGCCACGAACATATGGCCAGCCGCACATAAAGGCGCAGCCGAGATCGGGCCGTTTCCACAGATCCGACAACGCAGCCGGAAAGGCGTGATCGATCACCTCCAGCGGCACCCCGGATCTTTCCGAAACGCGTTCGAACAGCGCGCGCCACGCGGCCACCGCCATGGGGGCCGCGCCATACATCCGCGCATTGGCGATTGGGCGGCCAATCAACTCATCCACCGACCGATGGAAGCTTAAGGCCTTTCTCGGCAGCGCAGGCGATGGCCGTAGGATAGCCGGCATCGGCATGGCGCATCACTCCGGTGGCCGGGTCGTTCCACAATACTCGTCCAATCCGCTCGGCGGCGTCCTCGGTGCCATCTGCGACAATCACCATGCCCGCATGCTGCGAATATCCGATGCCGACCCCGCCGCCATGATGCAGCGAGACCCATGTCGCGCCGGACGCCGTGTTCAGCAGCGCATTCAGCAAAGGCCAGTCGGAGACGGCATCGCTGCCATCCATCATCGTCTCGGTCTCGCGGTTCGGACTGGCGACGGAGCCGCTGTCCAGATGATCGCGGCCGATCACGATGGGCGCCTTCAGCTCGCCGCTTGCCACCATCGCGTTGAACGCCAGGCCCAACCGGTCTCGCTCTCCCAGCCCAACCCAGCAGATGCGCGCAGGCAACCCTTGGAAATGAATCCGCTCGCGCGCTAAGTCGAGCCAGGTGTGCAAATGCGGATCGTCAGGGATCAGCTCCTTCACCTTGGCATCGGTGCGATAGATATCCTCCGGATCGCCAGACAGCGCCGCCCAGCGGAACGGCCCCACGCCCCGGCAGAACAGTGGGCGAATATACGCGGGTACAAATCCTGGAAAGTCGAACGCGTCGGCAAGCCCATCTTCCAGCGCCATCTGCCGGATGTTGTTGCCGTAATCCAACGTGGGGATACCCATGCGATGGAAATCCAGCATCGCCTGCACATGCACCTTCATGGACCCCTTGGCCGCCGCCTGCACCGATGCGGGGTCGGACACGCGGCGGTCCTCCCATTCCTGCAAGGTCCAACCGGCCGGCAGATAGCCGTTCAGCGGATCATGAGCCGAGGTCTGGTCCGTCACCACATCCGGCCGTACGCCGCGCCGCACCAGCTCGGGGAACACCTCGGCGGTATTGCCCAGCAGCCCCACCGAAATCGGCTTGCCCGACCGCGCCTCCTCCATCCACCGCAAGGCCTCGTCCAGATCGGCGGTCTGGCGATCGAGGTAGCCGGTGCGCAACCGCATCTCGATGCTGCTGGGCTTGCACTCCACGGAGATCATGCTGGCGCCGGCCATCGTGGCGGCAAGCGGCTGCGCGCCGCCCATGCCGCCGAGGCCCCCGGTGAGAATCCAACGGCCCTTCAGCGAGCCGCCGTAATGCTGACGGCCCACTTCGCAAAACGTCTCATACGTACCCTGCACGATCCCCTGGCTGCCAATATAGATCCAGCTTCCCGCCGTCATCTGCCCGTACATCATCAGCCCACGACGATCGAGTTCGTGGAACTTCTCCCAGGTCGCCCAATGCGGCACCAGGTTCGAATTTGCGATCAGCACGCGCGGCGCATTCGCATGGGTGCGGAACACGCCGACAGGCTTGCCTGACTGCACCAGCAATGTCTCGTCCGCCTCCAGCGCGCGCAGCGACTCCACGATGCGGTCGAACGCCTGCCAGTTGCGCGCCGCCCGGCCGATGCCGCCATACACCACCAGCTCCTGCGGCCGCTCGGCCACGTCGGGGTCGAGGTTGTTCATCAGCATCCGCAACGCCGCCTCGGCCTGCCAGGTCTTGCACGACATCTCCGTGCCATGTGGCGCGCGGATAACGCGCTGGTTGTCGAGGCGGTTGCTGTCAGGCATGGCGGCATTCCCGGTCCGTTGCAGGTCGCCACTGCACCACGCGCCGACACCATCCGCAACAAAGGCAGGGTGGGCGAAGTCCACCATCCCCCTCAGTTCCGATTGATCCCCATCCGAACAACATTCCCGTCTGCCAGCACCGACCCAGCCGCGGCGTCGAACATCGGCAATGCTGCGATCTGCTCCTGCGGCACATCCACCACCTGCACGAACTGGCCAAGCAGTGCGGTGGTGTCGAGCGGCACCGCGATCCTGCGGGTGCCGCAACCCCGGCACGCCGCCATGCCATCGAGGTGACCAACACCTATCCCGGCGGCTACTGGGAAAACCTGGGGTTCAACTGGTTCAGCGGTTTGTAGAAGGCGTGCTGAACGCCCCCTCCTCTCCATTCTGCGCGGCCGGATGGCCAGTGGAAGCCGCCGCGCGGGGGAAGTTCAGCGGCAAAGCCATCCACCGGTTGCATTTTGAGTGTGTATCTAAGTGCCCGCGCTTGAAATGAATGATTCACCATCCACATACCATCTCGTTGGATGGTTATAAGGTTTTATATGGGCAGGCCGCTGGAGATCCGGGCTCGGAGCGCGGAAAGCGAAAAGATCACCATCAATCTCGGCCATGTCGATCTCGGCCAGATCGACTTGATGGTGCAGGACGGGTTCTACGCCAACCGCGCCGACTTCATCCGCACCGCAATTCGCAACCAAATCGACAGACACAGTGATTTCATCCGCAAGACGGTCGAACGCAAGGCGCTCGATCTGGGGCTTCGGCACTACGGCAGAACCGATCTCGAAGCCATCAGGCGGCGCGGCGAAACAATTCAGATCAACGTGCTGGGTCTCGCGAGCATCGCCTTCGATGTGCCGGTTGAACTGGCGCTCGCAACCATCTCCTCCGTCACTGTGCTCGGCGCCCTGCAGGCCACGCCGGAAATGAAGGCGGCGTTGGCAGACCGTATCAATGCCGCAGGGGCCTGACCGGCCTTGGTTGAAATCAAATGTTGAAAGCGCACGGCCGGCCGCGACGCGGGCCACAGAATGAAAGCAACCCAAAATGGATGTCTTACTGCCTGACGCCATGCGTGAAGTGACCCGCTTGACCAGGTCGGGAAATCTCACCGCCGCCACCGCTGCCATTCAAAAGATCCTGCGCGGGCAGAGCGGGTCACCTGAACGGACGCACCAGCCGCCGCGTGCGCCATTCTCGGGCATCACCATTGCCGGCTTCGCGGAACAGGCCGAAGAGCAGTCGGCCGCCGCCGAGCTGCGCGCCGAAAGCAGGGTCGGAGCATGGACAGCCCGGCAGTTCAGCAACAAGGCTGGAAACCGTCCCTATCGTCTTTATGTTCCAGCCGGTTACTGTGGAAAGCCCGTACCGCTCGTGGTCATGCTGCACGGCTGCACCCAATCACCGGAGGATTTCGCGGCAGGCACGCGAATGAACGCCATCGCGGAACGGGAAACGGTGATCGTGGCCTACCCCGCCCAGATTGCCTCGGCGAACATGCAGGGCTGTTGGAACTGGTTTAATCCGGCGGACCAGGCCCGGGGTTCCGGCGAACCATCGATCATCGCGGGAATCACGGCCCAGATCATGCGCGACCACGGCGTGGACCCAAGGCGCGTCTATGTCGCCGGCATGTCCGCGGGCGGTGCAGCGGCCGCGATCATGGGCCACCGCTACTCTGAACTTTATGCCGCCATCGGCATCCATTCGGGCCTGGCCTGCGGAGCGGCGAGCGATATGCCATCGGCGCTGGCGGCGATGAAGCGTGGGCCGGACAAATCCAAGGCTGCAACCCCGCAAAGCGGCGAAAGGCCGGTGCCCACGATCATCTTTCACGGCGACCAGGATATGACGGTCAATCGCAAGAACGCCGACGCGGTGGCCGCCCAGGCGACGCATGGCGCGTCGCTCGCGGTCGAGACAATCAACACCGCAACACCTGGCGGCTACAGCTATCGTCGTACAATCGGGCGCGATCCATCTGGCATCACGATGTTTGAACAATGGACCGTTCATGGCGGCGGTCACGCCTGGTTCGGCGGCAGTCCGGCCGGCACCTACACCGATGGCCGTGGGCCGGATGCCAGCAATGAGATGATGCGCTTCTTTCTCGCCCATCCGATGGCGCACCAACGCTGATCTTGCTGATCGCAAAAACAACGACACAAAGCCAGATGACCTTATCTTCCTAAAAATCATCAGTCTCTGATACCAACCCGCCTTGTGGCTGATACATAAAAAATGTGGCAGCGGCAGTTTGGCATGGGTGTTATGAGGCGCGTCGCCGCCGGCCAGCCAAGCGCGCGATACCGACCCACTCATCATGTCAGCTTGTCGGCCAGCGCCAGCGCCAGCGCCAGCGCCACGCATTTCCGCATCACCGATGGCAACGCCTCGCTGGCCAATTGGTCGGTCGGCCGCAAAAACCCTTCCGCCTCAATCCGCGAGACCCGCGCCGCCAACACCTGCACCCGCAATTCGAAATGCGTCAGCCCATGCCGGATCTCGCCCACATCCCGCCACACCGTCCGAACCGGAGCAGCGTCCTCCCGCTCGGTCGCCAACCACGGTGCCAGCCGCCAAACGGTCCCCGGCAGCTCCGTCATCCCCCCCAGCAACCCATGCGGCGGGCGGCGCCGCAGCAGCACCTGTCCCTGCGCGTCGGTCAGCCAGAAATGCACACCATACCGAACCGGCCGCGTGGCCTTCGGCGCCTTGCGCGGCAACTCCGCCGCAAGGCCCGCAATCCGGCCCGCGCAATCGCCGGTCCAGGGGCAGATCGCACAGGCCGGTGAAGTCGGCGTGCAGATCGTGGCGCCAAGATCGAACAGCGACTGCGCGAAATCCGAGGGTCGCGCTGAAGCTGCCGGATCAGCCCCCAACCGCGCGGCACCCTCTGCAATCGCCGCCTTCGCTCCCGGCAGCGGCGCGGTCACGGCAAACACCCGCGAGACCACCCGCTCCACATTCCCATCGATCGGCACCACCGGAATATTGAACGCAATCGCCCCCACTGCCGCCGCGGTATAAGGCCCGATCCCCGGCAAAGCCCGCAGCCCCTCCAGCGTCCGCGGAAACGCGCCGGCTGCAGCCACCACCTGCGCACAGGCATGCAGGTTCCGCGCCCGCGCGTAATACCCAAGCCCCGCCCAGGCCTGCATCACATGCTCGCTATCCGCCGCCGCCAAATCCTGCACAGTCGGGAACCGCGTGAGAAATTTTTCATAATAGGGTATCACCGCCGCGACCGTGGTCTGCTGCAGCATGATTTCGCTGAGCCAGACCCGATACGGATCGGCCGTCTCGCCAGGCACCGCACGCCACGGAATGGCGCGGCGATGGCGGTCATACCAGGCCAACAGGTGACGAGCATCAGGCACACAGAACCTATGACGATTGAGCGCGAAGACAACAACCCCAACTCGCCCGCCCGCCCGGTGGCAGCGCGGACCTACAACCGTCACGTCTACGGCCCAAGGCCGCTAGGCGCGCTAATCGCCCCCATCGTCCGCCCCGCTTTCAAGAAGCGCGCACCCGCCACGGCCCAGGTTCTCGCTGATTGGGATATCATCATGGGCCCGGCCATCGCCGCCGTAACCACGCCGCGCAAGCTGTTCGCCGGCACGCTGTCGATCGCCTGTGTCGGCCCGGTGGCCATGGAACTGCAACATCTGGCCCCCACCCTGATCGGCCGCATCAACGCCCATATGGGCCAGATCATTGTCTCCCGCCTCCGCTTCGTGCAGGACCTCCAGCCGCAATCGCCACTCCCCCCGACCCGCAAGCCCGCCGCCGAAGCGGCCCACAAGGCCGTGGCCACCCTTCCCGAAGGCGAGCTGCGAGACGCCCTCGAATCGCTCGGCCGCATGGTCCTGTCGACACCCCCCGCCCGCAGGCGCTAGATCCGTTTCATCAAGGAGATTTCCATGCAACTGCTCCGCCGCACCCTCCTGGCCCTTCCTGCCATCGCCCTCGCCGCCGGCCAAGCCCGCGCCGACACGCCAACCACCGAACGCAGCATCGGCGATGCCTCCGCCAAAGTGGTGGTCACAGAATGGTTCTCCCTCACCTGTCCGCATTGCGCCGCCTTCTCGAAGCAAGCATTGCCGCAAATTCGTGAAGAACTGGTGAAGACCGGAAAAGTCCGCATCGTGTTCGGCGATTTCCCGCTCGACCAGGTGGCCCTCACCGCCGCCATGGTCGCCCGGAGCCTGCCCACCGAGCGCTACGTGCCTTTTATCGAGGCACTGCTCGCCTCCCAGGATCGCTGGGCCTTCGCCCGCGGCGTGAACCAGACCGAGGAACTCGCCAAGATGGCGGCCCTCGCCGGTCTGCCGCGCCCGGCCTTCAACGCCGCCATCGCCAACCAGGAACTGCGCAACGCCATCCTGAAAGGCCAGGAAGACGCCGAAAAGATCTATAAGGTCGACTCGACTCCCACGTTCATCTTTAACGGCGCCGCTGCCAGCAACCGCAAGGAAGCCGGCGGCCTAACCCCGGAAGCCTTCGCCCGCATCGTGGCCGAATCCGCCGGGTAACAACGCGAGAGACCATTGCCCGCCAGCTTCACCCGCCTGCGCATCGCCGGCTTCAAAAGCTTCGCGGAGCCCGCAACGTTGGACGTTCTGCCGGGGCTGACGGGCATCGTCGGCCCCAACGGCTGCGGCAAGTCCAACGTGGTGGAGGCGCTGCGTTGGGCAATGGGCGAAAGCTCCGCCCGCTCGCTACGTGGTCTGGACATGGACGACGTGATCTTCGCCGGCACCAGCCATCGCGCCGCCCGCAACCTCGCGGATGTAACGCTGGTGCTGGAAGACACCAAAAACCTGGCCCCGCCACCGTTCCATGAGCTGGACACGCTGGAAATCTCCCGCCGAATCGAACGCGGCGGCGGCAGCGTCTATCGCATCAACGGCCGCGAGGCCCGCGCGCGCGACGTACAGACCCTGTTCGCTGACCTCGCCAGCGGCGCCCGCGCGTCGGCCATGGTCAGCCAGGGCCGCGTCGGCGCCCTGGTCTCCGCCAAACCGGAAGACCGCCGCTCCATTTTGGAGGAAGCCGCTGGAATCACCGGTCTGCACGCCCGCCGCCACGAGGCCGAACTCAAACTGCGCGCCGCCGAAACCAATCTCGCCCGCGCCGAAGACCTCCGAGGCCAACTCGAAACCCAGCTCGAAGCCCTAAAGCGCCAGGCCCGCCAGGCGGCGCGTTACCGCGTGATCTCGGCCACCATCCGCAACGCCGAAAGCGAGCTACTCTCCCTCCAGAACGCCCGCGCCGAGGCCGCCCGAAGCGCTGCCCAAGCCGCCGTGACCGAGGCCGCGCGCCTCGTTTCGGAACGGGCGGAGGCCAGCGTCACCGCTGCCGCCACCGCCGAAGCGGCCACCTTGTCGCTCCCCACCCTACGATCTGCCGAAGCATCGGCCCGCACCGCGCTGGAACGCCACCGCCTCGGCCTGGAACAGATCGCTTCGGAGATCGCCCGCGCCCGCGCCGGGCTCGATGCCGCCACCCAGCAGGTAAGCCGCCTGCAGTCCGATCTCGCCCACGCCAATCGCCAGGCCATCGAGGCCGAGCAGGCCATCGCCCGTCTCGATGCCGAACAGGCTCAGATCACCGCTGCGGACACAGCCCATCCGCCGCTGGCCGAAGCCGCCACCACCGAAGCCGTCACGGCGGCAGATGCGGTGCGCACGCTGGAAGCCGACACCAACCGCGCCACCGAACACGCCGCAGAAACCGCCGCCCGGCACCGCGCGCTGAGCGTGAGTCTGTCCCAGGCCGATCAGCGCGTCCGCAAATCGCGTGACCAATTGGCGCGGTTGTCCGAAGAACAGGCTCGGCTCCAGGCCAATCTGGTGCCGCCCGAGCGCCTGGCCGAGGCCACGACCAACGCTGCCGCGGCCCAAACCGTGCATGAGATCGCGCGTGCCACGCTTGAATCCGCCGAACGCCAACGCGCCTCTGCCTTCGCCGAGGCCGCCGCCCTGCGTGAGCGCGCGCAGATCGCCGCCACCAAAATCCGCGCCGAAACCCGCCAGACCGGCGAACGCCTCCGCGCCGAAGCCGCGCAGCACCTCGCCGTCGCCCGCAGCGCCGCAAATGCGGCAGACGCCACCCTCGCCAAGATCGCCTCCGAGCACCAGGCGCTGGCGGAGGTCCTCCGTGTGAAGGACAACGAGCGCTGGCCGCGCATGGTGGACCAGCTCATCGTACCCGACGGCCTCGAAGCCGCCCTCGGCGCCGCTCTGGGCGAGGAACTCGACTCCGCCGCCGACATCGCCGCCGCCCGGCACTGGCGCAATCTGCCACCATTCGCCCCCCCGCCCGCGCTCCCCGAAGGCGCCATGGCGCTGTCCGCCCTCGTACAATCCCCGCCCGCGATGGCACGTGCCCTTTCACAGATCGGGCTGGTAGACGACGCCACCGAGGCGCTTCTCGCGGCGCTCAAACCCGGCCAGATGCTCATCTCCCGCCACGGCGCGGTGTGGCGCTGGGACGGTTACACCGTGCGCGCCGGCACACAGACAGCCGCCGCCGTGCGCCTGCAGCAGCGTCGCCGGCTGGCCGATCTTGCCGCCCGCCTGGCGTCCGTGCAGCAGCAAGCTGCCGCTGCGCACGCCGCGCTGACCGAGGCCGAAGCCGCCGAGCCCAATGCCCGAATTGCCACCGAAAAGGCTGAGCAAGCCAGCCGCGCCGATGCCGATCGCAGTGAGGCGGATGCCCGCGCCAAGGCGAAGGCGCTGGAGGAACAGGCCGCCGAAGGCGAACGCCGCGCCCGCACCTCGCGCACCGAGGCCGAAGGCGCCATGAGCCGCAGCCGGGCCGCGGCGGCGCAATTGGAATCCCAATCCGCCGCCGCGTCTGCGCGCGGGGCCGGTCTCGCCGAACAACACAGCCGCATCGCCGCCGAATGCACCGAAGCCGAAGCCGCCCTGGTCGCGGTCAAGTCCCAGGCCGCCGAACTGGCCGACCCTGAAGCCGCCCGCACCCAACTGTCCCGCCTGCGGGAAGCTCTGGCCACAGCGCGAACGCGCGACAAGACCGCCACCGAGGCCCACGAAACGCTGCGCCGCGCCTTGGCCGCGCGCGCCGCCCGCCGCCAGGCCATCGGCCCCGAAGCCACGGAATGGCGCGCCCGCGAACGCGACGCCACCGGCCGCCAGGCGGATCTCACTGCGCGCCTCGCCGGAGCCCAGTCCGAATCGGTGGCGCTGCAGGAAGCGCCGGTCCGGCTGGCCGAGCAAGGCCGCGCCGCCACATCCGGCCTTTCGGAGGCTGAGGCCAGCCACACCAACCTCGCCGCCCGTCTCGCTGCCACCGAATCTACCTCCCAATCCGCCGACCGCGCCGCCCGCGCCGCCGAGGGCCACCTCGCCGCCGCCCGCGAACAGGCGGTGCGCGCCGAGGGCGAGATGGTGCAGGCAAACCACGCCTGGGGCACTGTCGCCGAACGGATCCTGGAACGCCTGGGCGCCACGCCCGATCTGCCTGCACCCCCCACGGATATCGGCCCGGATTCCGAAGACAAACTCCGCCGCCGCCACGAACGCCTGATCCGTGAGCGCGAGGAAATGGGCCCCGTCAATCTGCGCGCCGAGATCGAGGCGGCGGCGCTGGAACAACAGATTGCCACCATCGTGAGAGACCGCGAAGAAATCGCCACCGCCATCGCCAAACTCCGCGGCTCCATCGGCCACCTCAACCGCGAAGGCCGCGAACGCCTCAACGCCGTCTTCACCCAGGTGGACGCGCATTTCCAAACCCTCTTCGCCCGCATGTTTGGCGGCGGCCGAGCCCACCTGACCCTCGTCGGCTCAGACGACCCACTCACCGCCGGCCTCGAAATCTACGCCCAACCCCCCGGCAAAAAACTCGCCGCCCTCAGCCTCCTCTCCGGCGGAGAACAAGCCCTCACCGCGCTGTCGCTCATCTTCGCCGTCTTCCGCTGCAACCCCGCTCCAATCTGCGTGCTGGACGAGGTGGACGCCCCGCTGGACGACGCCAACGTGGACCGCTTCTGCACTCTGCTCGAAGACATGGTGCGCGAAACCAACACTCGCTTCCTCGTCGTCACCCACCATGCCCACACCATGGCCCGAATGGACCGGCTCTACGGCGTCACCATGCAGGAGCGCGGCGTGTCCCGCGTGCTGTCTGTCGATCTGGCCCGGGCGGCCGAGATGGTGGATGCCATTGCGGCGGAATAGCTCGCCGCCCCGTCACACCGCCCGCAGCCTGGCGATCAGCAGCGTAGCGGCCTGATCGAGCCCCACGGCGGCGGCTTGCACATTGTCCACCTTCTGCGTCACGCCCTCCGCCGATACACGCGTGCCCGATGCCACGCCGCTGACGGTCACGATGTTGCGGGCCATCCCGTCCACTCGGTCGAACGCGCTTTGCAAGCCGCACGCAATATTGGCGGTCACGGTCTGCTGTTCCTCCGTCGCCGTCACCACCCGCCTGGTTGCGTGGCTCATTGTATCGATGGTCTCGGCAATATTGGCGATAGCGGCCACGGCCGATGCGGTGCCGGCCTGCAGCGCATCGATCTGCGTTCTGATCTGCTGGGTGGCGTGGGCGGTCTGTGCCGCCAACGCCTTCACCTCACTGGCCACCACCGCGAACCCCTTTCCCGCATCGCCGGCGCGCGCCGCCTCGATGGTGGCGTTCAGCGCAAGCAGGTTGGTCTGGGCGGCTATCGAGCGGATGAGTCGCACGACCTCACCGATTTCACGCGCGCCCTGGGCCAGTCGCTGCACGGTGGCGTCGGTATGCTCGGCGCTCACCACGGCGCGTTGTGCCACGGCGGCG
>JAYTHH010000204.1:0-5123 GCA_043732745.1 Rhodospirillales bacterium | reverse complement strand
GCATTCCCGATGACCGCATGGCCGTCGTGTTGGACCTGATGGCGTTCTTGCTGACCCCTGCGATGCAGGCGATCTCGTATGACGAAGGCTATCTCTATCCCGGCCCCGCCATCCGAAACGTGCCGATCAGCCTCGCGCCAAAGCACAGCCAGGAGGTGATCGCCGAGTTCGGTCGCCCGGAATACGCAGCCCTCATTGCAAACAACCCGATCGAGCTGCCGCTGAAGCCGGACCAGATGGTGACCGCGTTTCGGATGTGGGATCAGAAGGTGGGCAGCAAGGGATAGGCCTCGGTGGACGGTGGGGGCAACCCCACCGGGACCTACCGTGATCAGCGGTTGCCCCACGCTCAGATGTGGCCAATGTTGACGACGTCGTGCAATGACCGTTTTGCAGAACCACCTTTTTGCGATGGATCAGCGGCACTGTATCGGTCGTGTAGCCCTAGGGTGGGTTGGTATTATTCGCCCGCCAGACCGATCTCCCGCGCCATGGCCTCGGCGGGATCAAGCCGGGGTGCCAGATGTCTTACCCATTCGGTGATATGCGTCAGCGCAGCGCGGATGCGCGGGGTCTGGCGATTGTCGCGATGCACCACGAGCCACAGGCCGGAAGCGGGCACCGCAGGTGCCGATAGCCGCACCAACCCAGGCTCCCGGTCTGCCCGAAACCGGGCGAGGCAGGCGATACCGCCGCCCTGCAATGCGGCCGACACCGCAGCCTCATGGCTGCTCGTCACCAGTGACACGCGCGCGCCTGATGCGATGTCGCTCAGCCAGCCAGTCTGCGTTGCGTCCTGAAGATCCTCGCGCTGGGTGATAAGGGCGTGGCCCGGGCACCCAGCCGCAACATCCGGCATCTCGTTGTCTTCAAGATAACCGGCGCTCGCGTAGAGCCCGAAGGCAATTGTACCGATGCGGCGCACCACGAGGTCATGCTGGTCGGGCTGCTTCAGCCGCACCGAAATGTCCGCCTCGCGCATGGAAAGGCTGAGTTCGCGGGCATCGGGGATCAGCTCGATCATGATGTCAGGATGTTGGTGATGCAGCGTGGCCAGGCCTGCTGCCAGAATGTGATCGGCCACCGTCTCTGCACAGGTCACGCGCACCAGCCCGGCCATGCGGATGTCCCGCCCACCCACTCCGTGCTCCAGCGCCATCACCTCCGCCTCGAGCCGCTCGGCATGCTCACGAACGCCCTTCCCGGCCAATGTCGCCACGTATCCATCGGGCGTGCGGTTGAGCAGTCGAACCCCCAGGCTCGCCTCCAGCGAAGCCAACCGTCGCCCGACGGTGGATTGCGCGACATGCAGATGCTTGGCCGCCGCCGAAAGGCTGCCATGACGCTTGAGGGCCAGGAAGAACCTCAGATCGTCCCAATCGAGCATCAGCCGGCCTGCCATCGTTTTTGCATCTGGGGTCACCGGCTTTGGACGTTTCGGGAAGCTGACAAAGGCTTATCATGCGGGGATGAAGCTGACCGCGCTGGGAGTTCGAGAAGCGGCACGCAGACAGTCAGAACCGGCCGCATTGTTGCGACCTGTAAATGCCCAGCGCCGCGCTTTGGTTCCGGGTGCTACGGGCCATTCCGCGCGCGACATCACAGGAACCTTGAAATGGCCAACTCCGCAACACCGCCCGGGGACGCAACGGTCACCCGTCTCGAGTTCGACGCTATGATCGCCAGAGGTCGCGCCGAACCTGGGGAGACCCGCACCTTGCAATGCCGCACGGTGGCAACCGGGCGCCTGCAGCAGATGAACTATATCCGGGACCTGCCGGCCCAGGCGGTCATGGAGGATGAGCGGCAGGACCTGTCATCCGAATCCTTTGCCCCCAACGCCTCCGAGGCGCTGCTGGCCGCCCTGGGTTCCTGCCTCGCGGTCGGCATCCACGCTAACGCACTGGCGCAGGGCATTCCCATCAGTACCCTGGAGCTCTCGCTGTCTGCCAACATCAACACCACCGCCATCTGGGGCGCCGGAAACAGCACGCCTAAGATCATCGGGTTCGACGAGATCAGCGTCTCGGTGAAGCTGATCGCCGACGCCCCGCGCAAGGCGCTCGAGGCCCTTGTCCGTCACGCCACGCTGTGGTCGCCGGTGGCCAACACGATCCACAACCCCGTGCATCTGGACGTCACCTTGCAGGCCGATCCGGTTCCTGCCTGATGTGCGTAGACGGCGCCGAACGAGTGTAGTTGCCCGTCCGGCGGATGGTCAGTTGATGACGATGTCGTTCTCGACGCCGGTGACACCGGCTGCCACCCAGGCCGTATTCTCGGCCGTCTCGCGGTCATAGTAAGTCTCGACATGCCCGCTCAGCTTCACATGGCCGCCAGATGCACTCACGCTGACCTTGTTCGGTTCGTAGAACCAGGTGCGATGCAAAGCATGTGTTATGTCAGCGCTGATATGCTTGGCATCCACCTTCGGCTTCATCGTGAGCAAGTTGGACAGCCCTTTCACGCCGACAAGGCGACGGATGTCCGGCCCCGCCAGATCCTTCTGGAAATACCAGTCGACCTGCCCCGACAACGTCACCCAGCCCTTCTCGACCTTCACCTTGACGGCGTCCCTGGGAACCGAGACATCCCATGCCAGGCGCTCGACAGCGGCCGTCGCGATGCCGTCGTCCGAGCGCATAGCATCCACCGGCAGACGAACCTCGAGTTCCTCGGCTACCGCCTTCACGCCCTTCACCCGCGTCGCTGCGACTTCGGCTGCATGCTTCTGGGCATAGCTTTCCACATGCCCCTAAAGCGCGATGACGCCATTCTTTGCGGTGACACCGATATGCGCCGCCGTGACACTCGGCTCCCAGGTCAGTTCAGCCAAAACAGATTTTTGGAGATCGCTGTCGTTGCTCATTAGAAATGCTCCTTCAGGATTGCGTTCATTTTCGGACGTTACGCGAGCTGTCACCCGGCGCACCGACGATGACGTCGCACCAAAAATTATAATCGGACGGCGAAGGCTGCTTACAATCGAGTTCGGCGACCGACTATGCAGTTGCGGAAGGCGGGGCAGTCGCACACAAGTGATTTTCGCGATCCGATTGCACCGCCCCGTCCACAAGTTCGATGATCCGGTCGCAGCGACCGGCCAGGCGCGGATCGTGCGTGACGATGAGGAAGGTGGTGCCATCGGACTTGTTGATCTGCTGAAGCAGGTCAAACACGCCGTCGGCGGAGACGGTGTCGAGATTCCCGGTGGGTTCGTCCGCAAGCACCAACGTGGGTGACATGGCCAGCGCCCGTGCAATGGCCACCCGCTGGGCCTGCCCGCCCGACAGATTGAGCACTTTACGGTCCTTGAACAGTGCAAGACCCACCTGGTCCAACAGCCGATCCGCCGTCTGTCGCATCTCGCTATCCGGCCAGCTGCGATCCACCAGGATTGGCATCATCACGTTCTCCGCCGCCGTGAAGGCGCCGATCAGATTATGCGCCTGGAACACGAAGCCGATCTGTCGCCCGCGCAGGCGGGTGAGGGCGGCATCGTCGAGCCCCTGCGTGTCCTGCCCGTCGATCAGCAAATGCCCCGCACTTTGGCGGTCCAGCAGGCCGATGATGTTGAGCAGCGTGCTCTTGCCCGATCCGGATGGCCCGATCAGCGCGCAGAACGAGCCGCGCTCCAGCACGAGGTCGATGCCGTGAAGCACCTCCACTTCGGCTGCGGTGCCGGGATTGAAGGATTTCCGGATCCCTGTCAGTCGCAGGGCGACTTGTCTTTCACCCACGAATGGCCGCCGCGGGATCCATGCGCGCCGCCTGCAGTGCGGGCGCCGTGCCGGCGACGACGCCAACGACGGCCGACAGCAGGATTGTGACGACGAACAGCAAGGGTTCCAGCACGATCGGAAACAACTCGGCGCCATCGGCCTGTTTCACGCTGCTATGCCAGATCATCAGAATGCCCACGCCGAGCAGCGCCCCCAGGATGGCGCCGAGAAAGCCCATGACGCCGCCCTGGATCAGGAAGATCCGCAAGATCTGGCCGCGTCGCGCGCCCATCGCCCGGAGGATCCCGATCTCGCGCCCGCGCTGGACGACGGAAACCACGAGAACGCTGGCCACGCCGAACGCGACGGACAGCCCGACGGCGGCGCGGATGACCATGTTCGACAGGTTCTGCGCCTGCACGGCGGTGAAGAACTGGCCGTTGGTGAAGATCCAGCTATCGGCTCGCACGCCGGTCTGGGTGTGAATGCGCTGTGCGATGATCTCGGCGGCAAAGGCGTCCGGCACGCTGACCTCCAGGCTGGTCACGCCGCCGATGAGGCCCAGCATTGCCTGGCCCGTTCGAAATGCCACGAAGGTGGTGCGCAGGTTGGTGCCTTTGGATCCCAGATCGAAAATCCCTTTCACGCGCAGTGACACGGGGGCGCTGGCGCCCGCCGTCACCGTCAGACGGTCCGAGACGGAGAGGCCGAGTTGCTTGGCGAGATCCGTGCCGATCAGGATATCCTCGCTGCCGAGCGTGGCCTGGCCCATGACGATATCGTCAGGCACGCGCACGATCCGGAAGTAGTCGGACGGGTCTGCCCCGATCAGCGAAATCGCCGCCGTGGCATCGCCGCGCACCGCAAGGGCGGCGCCGGTCACGATCGGCGCCGCCACCGTAACATCGGGCTGCCGGCGCACCCAAGCCAGGATCGTCTGCCACTGGTCGATCGAACGCAGGCGCTGATTGGGGCGCTGCGTGGTCGCATCTTCAACGACGCCCGGCGCGGCTTGCTGCGGGCGGGCGACCTCGTCGGGCGGCAGAAGCACGATATGCGCCTGGGAGGTCAGCACGCGGTGCAGGAAGTTGCTCTGCACGCCCGCCAGCATCGCCGACATGAAGATGATCACACCGATGCCGAGCGAAACACCCAGCAAGATGAAGCAGGTTTGCAGAAAGCCTTCGCGCAGGAAGCGCAGGGCTGCGATACATTCGAACGGCAACCAGGCGATCATGAAATGCGCGCTCGCACCCTGTCGCCGTCTCGCACCGCGGCGCCCGGGGGCGTGTTGTTGGGTAGGACAATATCGTGTTCGGCCAGGCCGCCAGTCACCTCAGCGGCCTCCGACCCAATGACGCCCAATTGCACCGGAACGCGGCGGGCACGCCCCGCCTCGGC
>JAYTHH010000203.1:0-5126 GCA_043732745.1 Rhodospirillales bacterium | reverse complement strand
ATTTCTGCCTGGGCGTGCCCAGCGCCGTGTCCGACACGCCAGAACTTGAACGTCTCGGCTGGGAACGCCGAGCGGCCCCCAAGAGGATCGTCCGGTAGGTCGTGCATAGCCAGACACCTTTAATGATCCCGCGCGAAATGTCGGGCGATACCAGACCTGCGGGGTTGCTGCGGCGCGGCAAGCGCGGAACAATGTGTCGATTATGGAGAATCCTCGCATGACCCAGCACCACGTCGCCGCCACGCCCGAGACCTGCCGCTGGGGCACGTTCGATGCCGCTTATCCGCCAGTGGTCACGATCAAATCCGGCGAGACCGTGGTGCTGGAATGCGTCTCCGGTGGGCCGGACACGCTGCCGCCGGCCAGTTCGGGCCTAGAAGTGCCGGCGGCGTTGTCTGCCATCCATGCCTCCAGCCTGCCGCGCGCCGGTGGGCATATCATCACCGGCCCCGTGGCGGTGGCAGGCGCGATGCCCGGCGACATGCTGGAAGTGCATATCGACAAGATTGAATTCGGCGCCGATTGGGGATTTTGCGGCTTTCGCCCACTGGCCGGCACCTTGCCGGAGGACTTCACCGAGCGGTTCCTGACCCACATCACCGTCGACAAAGAACGTCGGGTCGGGCGTATGCCGTATGGCCTGGAATTGCCGCTGTCACCGTTCTTCGGCGTGATGGGCGTGGCGCCGCGGCCCGGCTTCGGCACGATTTCCACCGTCCAACCACGCGAGCATGGTGGCAATCTGGACAACAAGGAGCTGGGCGAGGGCGCCACGTTGTTCCTGCCGGTGCTCGCGCCGGGCGCCTTGTTCTCGGCCGGTGACGGTCACGGCGTCCAAGGCGACGGCGAGGTCTGCATCAACGCGCTGGAGATCTGCCTCACCGGCACCTTCACCCTCACGCTGCACAAGATGAAAGGCAGCACGACTTTGCTGTCCTATCCGCGCGGCGAGACCGCGACGCACTACATCAGCATGGGCATGAACGAGGATCTGGACGTGGCGATGCGCCAGGCATTGCGGCAGATGATCGCCTTCATCTGCCTCCGCTCGAACCTCTCGCGGGAGGAGGCGTATCAATTCTGCTCGCTGGCGGTGGATTTCCGCGTGACCCAGACGGTCAATGGTGAAAAGGGCATCCATGGGATGCTCAAGAAGGGGCTTTTGTTCTAAGGCATCATCCGACCAATCGGAATCATCCGATTGGATAAAGTTGCTCGATAAAACATAGACCCAGAGATTTTCTCCAGTCCCCAGCGATCGGAAAAAGCTCTAGCAGACCCTGTTCACGGCCCGTTGACCCCAACATCTTGGGGTGCCGGACAAGTTGTCCACAAGTTTCTGCGAATCGAGGCGCTGTCAATGTTGAGCCTCGCTCCCTGCGCCTGTTACTGTATCTGGTAGCAGGATGCTGAAAGGGGCCAAGATATGGATTGGAATGACGAGGCCATCGCCCGACTTCGGGCGTTGTGGGACGAAGGGCATTCCACCGCTGAAATCGGTCGCCGCATGGCGGTGTCAAAGAATGCCGTCGTCGGCAAGGCACATCGCCTGAATCTTCCGGCCCGTCCGTCGCCGATCCGACGCGATGCCGCCGGCGGCCCGTCCGTCCGCGCCGCCACGCCCAAGCGCGTCACCGGGCCGACCTTGCCGCCGTTGCCCGCAGCCGAGCCGATCCGCGAGATGGTGGCCCAGCCATTGGCACCTGAACCGCCGCCACGCGTGCCCGAGCGGATGCCAATGCTACGCCAGGTGCCGCAATCGCGGACGCGCACCGTCACCTGCTGCTGGCCGATCGGCGAGCCTGGAACCAAGAGCTTTCGCTTCTGTGTCTCCGATGCCACGCCGAACAAGCCTTATTGTGCCGAGCACGCACAGCTGGCCTACGTTAAAGTGCGTGACCGTCGTGACGAGGCTGCTGCCTGATAATGCGTTGATCCCGCGGGGTTTGCCTGCGCATGGCAGGCGCCCCGCGATTGTTTTTCACAAATCGCCCGGCTTGATCTGGAAACGCCTCTCCTGTAGCCCACCTCCTGCAATGCAGGGCGTGACTGCGCTCGGCGGTGCCGGATTCTTGGCCAGCGAATTGGAACAGGCGATGCACGACCTCAAGCGGCTTATGTCCGCTGCGATTTTCACCCCCATCATGCTGCTCGCCGGCCTGACGCCTGCTGCAGCGGACGCGCCGAAACCTTGGCAGATGGGCATGCAGGACGCCGCCAGCCCGGTGGCCGTGGCCGTCCACCGGCTCGATACTCTGGTGCTGGTGATCATCACCGCGATCACGCTCTTCGTGGCGGGTCTGCTCTTGTGGGTCGCGTTTCGTTACAGCGCCAAGCGGAACCCGGTCCCCAGCCGCACCAGCCACAATTCATTGCTGGAAGTGGCCTGGACGGTGATCCCGGTGCTGATTCTGGTGGTGATCGCCATCCCCAGCTTCCGCCTGGTGTATTTTGAGGATCGGACCCGCGACGCGGACATGACCATCAAGGTGGTCGGTCATCAATGGTATTGGCAGTACGATTACAGCGACGCCGCCAAGGTGGAGTTCGCCAGCCGCATGATCGCCGAGGAAGATCTGAAGCCCGGCCAGAAGCGACTTCTGGAGGTGGACAACCAGCTGGCGGTGCCGGTCGGCAAGAACATCCGCATCCTCACCACGTCGGCCGACGTGATCCATAGCTTCTTCATCCCCAGCCTGGGCGTGCAGCGCTATGCCATTCCCGGCCGCACGATCGAGACCTGGTTTCGCGTCGACAAGCCGGGTGTTTACTACGGCGAATGTAACCAGGTCTGCGGGATCAACCACTCGGCCATGCCGATCGCGGTCAATGCGATGCCGGAGGGCGAATTCCAGGCCTGGCTTGCCAACGCAAAAACCAAATTCGCCGAAGCCCAGCCGGCGATGCCAACCCAGCCTGCGGCGCCTGTCGCTGTTGCACAAAACCTGCGCTGACCAATGTGTCGCGTGCCCCCGGGCGCGTGAAGGAGATCCAAGATGAGTGCTTTTTCCCAAGACCATGCGCATGACCATGTCCACGGCGAGCACGGCCACGCGCCGGGCTTCGTCAAGCGGTGGCTGATGAGCACCAACCATAAAGACATCGGCACGCTGTATCTGATCTTTGCCATCCTGGCGGGCATCGTTGGCGGCGCACTTTCCATTCTCATGCGCATGGAGCTGGCGCATCCCGGCGTGCAATATTTCGCCAGCGGCCAGCAGTATAACGCCGTGGTGACGGCGCATGGCCTGATCATGATCTTCTTCGTGGTGATGCCCGCGATGATCGGCGGTTTCGGCAACTGGTTCGTGCCACTGATGATCGGCGCGCCGGATATGGCATTTCCGCGCCTGAACAACATCAGCTTCTGGCTGCTGGTGCCGGCCTTCATCCTCATCATGATGGGCCTGCTGACCGGTGACGGCGCCGGCTCGGGCTGGACGCTGTATCCGCCATTGTCCAACAGCACGTATCAATCGGGTCCAGCGATGGACTACTCGCTGTTCGCGCTGCATCTGGCGGGCATCTCGTCATTGCTGGGTGCCATCAACTTCATCACCACCATCTTCAACATGCGCGCGCCCGGTATGACGCTGCATAAAATGCCGCTGTTCGTGTGGTCGATGCTGGTCACCGCGTTCCTGCTGCTGCTGGCGGTGCCGGTGCTGGCAGGTGCGATCACCATGCTGATCACCGACCGGAACTTCGGCACGTCCTTCTTCGACCCGGCCGGCGGCGGCGATCCGGTGCTTTTCCAGCACCTGTTCTGGTTCTTCGGCCATCCCGAGGTTTACATCATGATCCTGCCGGGCTTCGGCATGGTCAGCCACATCATCAGCACCTTCTCCAAGAAGCCGGTGTTCGGCTATCTCGGCATGGCCTACGCGATGGTCGCCATCGGCGTTGTAGGCTTCGTGGTGTGGGCGCACCATATGTTCGTCTCGGGCATCGATGTCGACACCCGCGCTTACTTCATGGCGGCCACGATGATCATTGCGGTGCCGACCGGCATCAAGATCTTCTCGTGGATCGCCACCATGTGGGGAGGCTCGATCGAGATGAAGACGCCGATGCTTTGGGCGATCGGGTTCATATTCCTGTTCACCGTGGGCGGCGTCACCGGCGTGGTTCTTTCCAACGCGGGCCTGGATCAGGTGCTGCATAACACCTATTATGTGGTAGCTCACTTCCATTACGTGCTGAGCCTGGGCGCCGTGTTCTCGATCTTCGCCGGCTTCTACTACTGGATCGGCAAGATGTCGGGCCACCAGTATCCGGAGTTCTGGGGCAAGGTGCATTTCTGGGTGACGTTCGTCGGCGTGAACCTCACGTTCTTCCCGATGCACTTCTTGGGCCTGGCCGGCATGCCGCGCCGATACGTCGATTATCCGGCCGCGTTCGAAGGCTGGAACGAGGTCGCGTCGATCGGCTCCTATATCAGCGGTTTTTCGGTCCTGATCTTCCTGTTCGTGCTCTTCAAGACCTTCACGAACCCCGCCAAGGTTGCCGACAACCAGTGGGGCGAGGGTGCCACGACCCTGGAATGGACCGTCGCCTCGCCTCCGCCGTTCCACGTGTTCGAAGAACTTCCCCGCGTTAACTGACCCGCGTCAACTGATTGGATACGCTGACATGAAGTCCATCGCTCCTGCGGTGGCTGGTGCGGACAGGGGGGACATCGAGTCCTCCCTGTCGCCGCTTTCGGCCTCCCCGGATGACATCTCGACCGCCCGCGACTGGTTGATGATGCTCAAGCCGCGCGTGATGACACTGGTTGTCTATAGCGGATTGGCCGGTCTGCTGGTGGCACCCGGGCATCTGCATCCGGTGCTGGCGATCGCCGCGATCCTGTGCATCGCGGTGGGGGCGGGCGCGGCGGGTGCCATCAACATGTGGTACGATCGCGATATCGACGCGATCATGTGCCGCACCCAGAAGCGCCCGATCCCCGCCGGCCGCATCGCGCCGGATGAGGGTTTGGCCTATGGCGTGGTGCTGGCCTCGGCCTCCGTCATGGTGATGGGTCTTGCCACAAATTGGGTCGCGGCCACTCTTCTGGCTGGATCGATCCTGTTCTACATCGTGATCTATACAATGTGGCTCAAGCGTCGCACAGCGCAGAACAT
>JAYTHH010000202.1:0-5141 GCA_043732745.1 Rhodospirillales bacterium | reverse complement strand
ACCGATGGTGATGTTCACCCACAATGTCGAAGCCGAGATCTTCGAACGCCACGCCGAGGTCGCGCGCGGCCCGATGCGCTGGCTGTGGGCCAACCAGTCCCGCAAGATGCGCCGTTTCGAGGGCGCGGCGTTGCGCTCGTATCACTCTGTCATTGCCGTGTCAGCGCGTGATGCCGAGGCGCTGTGCCGGGACTATGGCCTGGCATCGGTCGACCCGATCGACACCGGCGTCGATCTCGACTTCTACCCCTTCCAGCCCCCCGAAGCGCCGCCGCAGGATGGCGGCAGGCTGGTGTTCTCGGGCGCGATGGATAGCCGGTCCAACATTGACGGTATCACCTGGCTGACCGAGGCGATCTGGCCATTGATTGCAAGGCGACGACCAAAGATCGAGCTGCTCGTGGTCGGGCGCAATCCGGCCGAGGCGATGGTGTCCAAGATCAAGGCGGCCGGGCTGCCCGTCACCTTTACGGGTTTCGTCGACGACATCCGCCCGCATGTCGCCAGCGCAGATGTCTCGGTAATCCCCCTACGCGTCGGGAGCGGCACACGGATCAAGGCATTCGAGGCGATGGCGCTGGGACGGCCGGTGGTTTCGACCCGCATTGGCACGGAGGGGTTAGACATCACCCCCGGCACGCATTTTCTGGAACGCGACACGCCCGAGGATTTCGCCGACGCGGTCATCCAAATTCTCGAAAACCCTGAGGCATCGCGAACCATGGCGCATGCGGCCCGCACCCGTCTGGAGGAGCGCTTTTCATGGGGCCATGTTGCACGGCAGTTCGAAGCGATCTGCTCGCGCGCAATGCAAGCAAGCGTATTGGCCTGACAACCCGGCCGAGCCGCTATTTGACAAGCGGGCAATCACCCTTGTCCAGCGGGCGAAACGCATCCTTCGCCGGCACCGTCGCCAGGAGCTTGTAGAGGTCCCAGTCGCCCTTCGATTCCGACGGCTTCTTCACCTGGAACAGGTAGTAGTCGTGGATCATCCGGCCATCTTCGCGGATCGTGCCACCCTTGGTGAACATGTCGTTGACCGGCGTCGCCTTCATCTTGGCGATCACCGTCTTGGCCTCATCCGTGCCTGTGGCCTTGATCGCCTGCAGATAGGCTATGGTGGCCGAATACATGCCGGCCTGATAGGCGCTGGGCATGTGCTTCTGCCGGTCCATGAAGCGCTTGGAGAAGGCGCGCGTTTCGTCGTTCAGGTCCCAGTACCATGCCTCCGCCAGCACCGTGCCGCCGGCGATCGCAAGGCCCAGCCCGTGAATGTCGCCCGCGCCGATCAGCAGCGGCACAATGGTCTGCCCACCCGCCTGCAGCCCAAATTCAGACGCCTGCTTGATAGCGTTGCTGGCATCTCCACCGGCATTAGCCAGCCCGATCACCTGGGCACCCGAGCTTTGCGCCTGCAGCAGGAACGACGAGAAATCTGGCGTGTTCAGCGGATGCTTCACCTCGCCGAGCACCTTGCCGCCAAGGCTTGTGACCAATGCCGATGCATCGCGCTCCAGCGCCTGGCCGAACGCATAATCGGCGGTGACGAAATACCAGCTCTTGCCGCCGCTGGCCACCACAGCGCGGGCGGCGACGTTGGATTGAGAATAGGTGTCGTAGGTCCATTGGATGCCGTTGGGCGAGCAGGCCTTGCCCGTGAGATCCGAACTGCCGGCGCCCGACATCAGGAATACCTTATTGCGCTCACGCACGATCTGCTGCACCGCCAGCGCAACCGAGGAGGTGGGCACGTCGCCGATCATGTCCACCTTGTCGGTGTCGATCCACTGGCGCACCACGGCGGCGCCGATATCGGGCTTGTTCTGGTGATCGGCATACACGACCACGATGGGCTTGCCGTTGATCGACCCGCCCATGTCCTCGGCAGCCATTTGGGCTGCGACCACCGAGCCCATGCCCGTGGTGTCGGCATAGACGCTGGACATGTCGGTAAGAATGCCGATTTTCACGACATCGTCCGAGATTTGCGCATACGCCATCAACGGCGTGAAGCACACCATCACAGCCAGAATCCGTCCGATGTTCTTCATGGTTTGTCCCCGCGCGTGCCGGCCCGCTGAGCGAGCTTCTTCAGGTCAGAGTGCGGCGGCGGCGGCGAGGTGTCCAGCCTGCTTAACAGGCCGGACGGATCAGCCGAGCTTCCAGGTGCCATCCTTGGTGCGGCACCACTTCGCCGTGTAGGTACTGTTGTCGGGCCGCTTGGGGAAGTCGAAGTAATACTCCAGCACCCGGCATGACAGGCCGCTGACCTTTGTTGTTCCTTTGGCGGTGACGGTGCCGGACCAGCCGCTTGCGGGGTTGTTCCATTTGGCGACACTGCCCGGCGTGAAGCCTTCGCCCTGGAACAACGGTGCTGCCGCCTTGTCCATCCTGTCCAGGTCGACCAGCCCCATCTTCGGGCCGCGACCGCTGAACGGGCTGATCTGCGCCTGTGCAGCGGTGCTGGTCACGCCTATCGTCACAGCCACCGCGAGACCAAAAACGCGCGTTTTCATGCCTGTGCTTTTCATGCGCGTGCCCTCCTGAAAGATCTGAGCCTGGCTTATGCTGACCGGTCGACGCCCACGCCCAAGGCCGCCTGCGCCGCCGCCAGTCGCGCGACCGGCACACGATAGGGCGAGCAGGAAACGTAGTCGAGACCGATCGACTCGCAGAACGAAATCGAAAGCGGGTCGCCGCCATGCTCGCCGCAGATGCCCATCTTAAGGTTGGGTTTGGTCTTACGGCCACGTTCGGCGGCAAGCTCGATCATGGCGCCGACGCCTTCGATGTCGAGCGACACGAACGGGTCTTTCGCCACGATCCCGGCGTCGACGTAATGCGGCAGGAACTTGCCGGCGTCGTCCCGCGACAGGCCGAATACGGTCTGTGTCAGGTCGTTGGTGCCAAAGCTGAAGAAGTCGGCGACCTCGGCGATCTTGTCGGCGGTGATGGCTGCGCGCGGCAGCTCGATCATGGTGCCGACGATGTATTCGATGGTCATGCCCTGCTCGGCGAACACTTCCGCCGCCACCTTGTCCACCAGCGCACGGGTGATCTCCAGCTCGCGCTTCATGCCGACCAGCGGGATCATAATCTCGGGCACTGGTGCGGTGCCCAGCTCCTTGGCGACAGCGATGGCGCCCTCGAAGATGGCGCGCGCCTGCATCTCGTAGATCTCAGGGTAGGTGATCCCCAGGCGGCAGCCGCGATGGCCCAGCATCGGGTTGCTCTCGGCCAGTTCGTCCATGCGGCGATGCATGGCGGCAAGGTCGGTACCCAGCGCGGTGGCCACTTCCTGCAATTCGGCGTCCGCATGCGGCAGGAATTCGTGCAGCGGTGGATCGAGCAGGCGGATGGTGACGGGTAGCCCCGCCATGATGCGGAACAGCTCCAGAAAATCCTGGCGCTGGAACGGCAGCAGGATGGCCAGCGCGGCGCGCCGCCCGGCTTCGTCGTTGGCCATGATCATCTGGCGCACCGCGCCAATGCGGGTGGGGTCGAAAAACATGTGCTCGGTGCGGCACAGGCCGATACCCTCGGCGCCGAATTTCTTCGCCGTTTCGGCATCGAGCGGGGTTTCGGCGTTGGTGCGCACCTTGAGGCGGCGCACGGCGTCGGCCCAGCCCATCAGGGTGGCGAACTCACCGGCCAGCTTCGGCTCCACCATCGCAACGGTGCCGAGGAACACCTCGCCGGTGGCGCCATCGAGCGTGACGACGTCGCCGCCGCGCACCAGGTGGCCGCCGGCGCGCAGAGTCTGGGCGCCGTAATCGACGTTGATGCCGCCGGCGCCGGACACGCAGGGGCGGCCCATGCCTCGGGCCACCACCGCCGCGTGGCTGGTCATGCCACCGCGTGTGGTCAGGATGCCCTTCGCGGCATGCATGCCGTGGATGTCTTCGGGGCTGGTCTCGATCCGGACCAGAATGACCGCTTCGCCCTTGGCGGCGCGCATCTCGGCCTCATCGGCGGAGAACACCACCACGCCGCAGGCTGCACCCGGCGAGGCCGGAAGCCCCTTGCTGATAAGCGTGCGCGGCGCCTTGGGGTCCAGCATCGGGTGCAGAAGCTGGTCAAGCGACGACGGATTGACGCGCTTGATCGCCTCATTGCGGTCGATCAACCCTTCGTTGGCCATCTCGACGGCGATGCGCAAGGACGCGGCAGCGGTCCGCTTTCCGTTGCGGGTCTGCAGCATATACAGCTTGTTCTGCTGCACGGTGAATTCGATATCCTGCATGTCCTTGTAGTGACGCTCCAGCGTGTCACGCACGGCCAGCAGCTCGTTGTAGGCGTTCGGCATCGCCACTTCCATCGGCGTCTCGCCCGGCTTGGCGCGCAGGCTGGCCATCGGCTGCGGCGTGCGGATGCCGGCCACCACGTCTTCGCCCTGGGCGTTCACCAGGTATTCGCCGTAAAAGATGTTCTCGCCGGTGGAGGGGTCGCGGGTGAAGCACACGCCGGTGGCGCAGTCGGCGCCCATGTTGCCGAACACCATCGCCTGGACGTTGACCGCCGTGCCCCAGCTTGCGGGAATGTCGTGCAGCCTGCGATAGGTGTTGGCACGCGGATTCATCCAGCTGCCGAACACCGCGGTGATGGCGCCCCAAAGCTGCTCGTGCGGGTCCATCGGGAACGGCTTGCCGGTGGCTTCGGCCACCATGTCCTTGTAGCCCTCGACCACCTGCTGCCAATGCGTGGCGGTCAGCCCGGTGTCCTCGACCACGCCGGCATCGTGCTTGGCGCCCTCGATGATCTCCTCGAAGCGATGATGGGCGACGCCGAGGACCACCGAGCCGTACATCTGGATGAACCGGCGAAAACTGTCCCAGGCGAAACGCTCGTCGCCGGACGCTTTCGCGAGGCCGAGCACGGTTTCGTCGTTGAGGCCAAGGTTCAGCACGGTGTCCATCATGCCGGGCATCGAGACGCGGGCGCCGGAGCGGACGGACACCAGCAGCGGCTTTTCCGGGTCGCCAAACTTCAGGCCGACGGCGCCTTCGATCAGGCCGAGCGCGGCCTCGACCTGGCCCTTGAGGTCGGACGGGTAGTTTTCCTTGTTGTCGTAATAGGCGGTGCAGACTTCGGTGGTGATGGTGAAGCCCGGTGGCACCGGCAGCCCGATCAAGGCCATTTCG
>JAYTHH010000201.1:0-5183 GCA_043732745.1 Rhodospirillales bacterium | reverse complement strand
ACGCCGCCCGCCGAGGCGGTGCCGCTGCCCACCGGAAGCTGGCGCTGCCCCGCCGGGACGCGGGTGATGGAGCTGGAAGGCTTCGAGTCCGGCGATCTCTGGGTGCAGGACGCCGCCGCCGCCTTGCCGGCGATGTTGCTCGCGGCCCAACCCGGCGAGCGTGTGGCCGATCTCTGCGCCGCGCCCGGCGGCAAGACCGCGCAACTGGCGATGACCGGTGCCCATGTCACCGCCATCGAGAGCAACCCGTCGCGCATCGTCCGGCTGCGCGAAAATCTCGCCCGGCTGCGGCTCGACGTGGAGGTGATCCAGGCGGATGCCACACTCTGGCAGCCCCCCGAGCTGTTCGACGCCGTGCTGCTCGACGCGCCGTGCAGCGCCACCGGCACCATCCGCCGGCATCCCGATATCCTGCATCTCAAGCGCCCGCGCGACATCCAGGGCCTGATGCCGCAACAGGACCGACTGATCGACGCCGCCTTCGCCATGCTCAAGCCCGGCGGCCGGCTGATCTATGCGGTCTGCTCGCTGCAGCCGGAAGAAGGCGTCCAACGCGTTGCTGCCGCCACCGCGCGCCGCGATCTGCGCACCGAGCCGTTCACCGCAACCGATCTGCCTGGCCTGCCCGAGGCGCTGTCGCGTCAGGGCCAATTGCGCACCACGCCGGCCATGTGGCCCGATCGCGGCGGAATGGATGGCTTCTTCGCCGGCCGAATGGTGCGTTTTCGATAAAGACGTCCAAGCCCTGCGAAATTTCCCTCGCTTGCCCGGTGCGGGCCGCACTCGTTAGAACCAGACGATGACAACTCGCCCCCTGATCGCCCCAAGCCTGCTGGCTGCCGATTTCTCCCGCCTCGGAGACGAGGTCCGCGCTATCGAGCAGGCCGGCGCCGACTGGCTGCATCTCGATGTGATGGACGGCCATTTCGTGCCGAACATCAGCTTCGGCCCGCTGGTGGTGAAGGCCCTACGGCCGCACACCATCCTGCCGATGGACGTGCATCTGATGATCGCGCCGGTCGACCCCTATCTCGACGCATTTGCCGAGGCCGGCGCCGATCATATCAGTATCCACCCAGAATCCGGCCCGCATCTGCATCGCTCGCTGCAGCGCATCAGGGCACTCGGCAAGAAGGCTGGCGTGGTGCTGAATCCGGCAACCCCCGTCGAATCGATCCTGTGGGTGCTCGATCTCGTCGACATCATCATGGTGATGACGGTGAACCCGGGCTTCGGCGGCCAGACCTTCATCGAGAGCCAGTTGGCCAAGGTCAGGCAGCTCCGCCGTGCGATCGACGCCTCGGGCCGCGATATCCGGCTGCAGATCGACGGCGGTGTAACGCCCACGACCGCCCTCGGCCTGCTCGCTGCCGGCGCCGACACGCTGGTCGCCGGGACCGCGGTGTTCGGCGCGTCAGATTATACGCGCGCCATCAGGGCCATCCGGGGGACCGCCTGATGCCGCCCGATCCGGCACGCTGGCTGCGCCGGACAATGGCGAAGATGCCGCAACTGGGCCTGGCCCGCGTGCCGGACGCGCCGCTGCCGGTGGTACGCGATCTGTGGCCGGGCGAGCCCACCCGCGGCGCCAACCTGCTGCGCGGCGAGCTTGAGGCTTCGGGTGTCACCGGCCGTCTGACCCAGGCCAGCTTCGCCGATCGCCAGGGCCCGCTGCCGTTGCGCGTGGCCATCCATAGCTTTGTCTGGCTGCGCGACCTCCGCGCGCTGGGCACCGATGCCGCGCGCATCCAGGCACGCGCCATGGTGGGCGAGTGGATCGCAACGGCTGTCGAGCCGCTGGCCGCGCGGCCGGATGTCGCCGGCGCGCGCATTGCCGCCTGGCTCGGCCACTATGATTTCTTCGCGTCGTCCGCCGATGACGGCTTCCGCCAGACCCTGATGGCACGGTTGGTGGCGGACGCCCGCACCCTTGCCGCCGCCTTGCCGGCCGAGGAGATCGACGAGCGAGCGCTGACCGCAGTGAAGGGGCTGATCGCCGCCGCCGTGGCACTTCCCGAACAGGCCAGCTTCATGCAGCGCGCGCTAAAAGTGCTGCCCGGCGAGATCGCGCGGCAGATCCTGCCGGACGGCACGCATTGCGAGCGCAGCCCTGCGATGCTGCTGGCGGCGCTGCAGGATCTGACTGAGATCCGCAATCTGCTGCAGGCCGGCCAGACGCAGATCCCCTCAGCCCTGTCCTCGGCGATCGAGCGCATGGGCCCGGTGCTCCGCGCGCTGCGCCACGGCGATGGCGGCCTGGCGCTGTTCAACGGCGCGCGCGAAGGCAGCTCCGTGCTGATCGAGGCCGTGCTGACCCAGGCCGGCCGCGCCGGCCGCGTGCCAGCGTCGATGAACGATGGCGGCTTCCAGCGCCTGTCCGCCGGCCGGAGCCTGTTGATCGCCGATTGTGGCCGCCCCCCTGGCCCGGGCCTGGACCGCTTCGCCCATGCCGGCACGCTGTCCTTCGAGTTCTCGGTCGGCCGCGACCGCCTCATCGTCAACTGCGGCGCCGCGCCCTCCGCCTCGTTACAGTGGCGTGAGGCGGCGTGTGCCACCGCCGCGCATTCCACGCTCGTCATTGCCGACACCAGCTCCTCCGAAGTGCGCGCCGAGGGTCTCGGCCACCGGCCAGAGCATGTCGAGCAACAGCGCCAGGAGGCAGGCGGCGCGCATTGGCTTGAAATGAGCCAGGACGGCTGGCTCCGCCCGTTCGGCGCGGTTCATCGCCGCAGACTCTACATGGCCGACAGCGGCGACGACATCCGCGGCGAGGACGCCATCGAGGCCCCCACGCCGCAACCCTACGTGGTGCGCTTCCATCTGCATCCCGGCGTCGATGCCAGCCTGCAACAGGATGGCGAGGCGGTGCTGATGCGTCTGCCCTCCGGCAGCGGCTGGCGGCTGCGCGCCGATGGGGCGCGCATGGCGCTGGAAGAAAGCATCTATCTCGGCGGCACCACCCCCCGCAAAGCCGAACAGGTCGTGCTGTCCGGCTACGAGGACGGGGCGCAGCACATCAAATGGGCGATCACCCGGGTTGGCTGATATTGCGCGCCCACCCGTCAGGCGTGTGGCAGCATGAAGGTCATTGAAATCGCCAATGTCGACTTTTCGCTGCGGCACTTCCTCCTGCCGCTGATGCGCGGCCTGCGCGCCCGGGGTCACGAGGTGATCGGCGCCGCTGCTGAAGGGCCGCTGCTCGATGTGGCGCGCGCCGAGGGATTTCGCGTGGTGGGCCTGCCGCTGGCCCGCAGCCTTTCGCCGGTTGCACAGATCAAGGCGTTCCGCGCGCTGGTGGCCTTTCTCCGCGAAGAAAAGCCTGACCTCGTCCACGGTCATATGCCGATCTCGGGCTTTCTCGCCCGGCTCGCTGCCCGGCTCGCCGGGGCGCCGAAGGTTGCCTATACCTGCCACGGTTTCTTGTTCAACCAGCCCGGCCCATTCCTGCGCCGGGCGGTGGCTTTCGCGATGGAATGGGTCGGTGGGCAGCTCACCGATGTGCACATGACGGTTTCGACCGAGGAAGCCGCCGACGCGCGCCGCCTGTGGATCAACCGCGGTAGCACCGCCATTGGCAACGGCCGCGACCCCGCGCGCTTCCACCCGGACGTCGCGGCCCGCGCCCGGCTGCGTGCGGAATTCGGCGTGCCGGAAGACCGCGTGGTGATCACCGCCGTCTCCCGCCTGGTGCGCCATAAGGGGTTTCCCGAACTGCTCGCCGCGATGGCCGACATCGATGCCGAACTCTGGGTGGTGGGCCAGCGCCTGCCGTCGGATCATGGCGAGGACATGGAGCCGTATTTCGCCAATGCCGGCCTCGGCCCGCGCCTGCGCCGCCTCGGCATGCGCGACGACGTGCCCGCCATTCTGGCGGCATCCGACATTTTCACGCTCCCAAGCCATTTCGAAGGCCTGCCGATGTCGATCATCGAGGCCATGCTGACCGGCCTGCCTGTCGTCAGCACCGACATACGCGGCCCCCGCGAGCAGGTCGTCGACGGCGAGACCGGCTTTCTGGTGCCGCCACAGACCGTGGCACCGCTGGCCGAGGCGCTGGGCCGTCTTGCCCGCGATCCCGCGCTGCGCGCCCGCATGGGCGAAGCCGGCCGCACACGCGCGCTCGCCCATTTCGACGAGTCTGTCGTGCTCGCCCGAACGCTGGACCTGCTGGGCGCGTAGGTTTATTCCCGCGCCATGACCGACATCATCAAGATCCGCCGTGCCCTCATCTCCGTGTCCGACAAAAGCGGCCTTGTCGACCTCGCCCGCGCCCTGGCCGCGAAGGACGTGGAGATCCTGTCCACCGGCGGCTCCGCCCGCGCGCTGCGCGAGGCTGGTATTCCCGTCACGGAAGTTGCCGACCACACCGGTTTTCCTGAAATTCTTGACGGCCGGGTGAAAACCCTGGTGCCGCAGATCCATGGCGGCATCCTCGGCCGGCGCGATCTTCCCGCCCATGTGGCGCAGATGGAAAAGCACCAGATCGCGCCGATCGATCTCGTGGCCGTCAATCTCTACCCGTTCGAGGCCACCGTCGCCGCCGGCGCGTCCTATGACGAATGCGTCGAGAATATCGACATCGGCGGCCCCGCCATGATCCGCGCCGCTGCCAAGAACCATGATTTCGTGACCGTGCTGACCGAGGCCGCCCAGTACGAGGCAGTGCTCGCCGAATTCAATGAACATGGCGGCACCCGCATCGCCACCCGCCAGCGCCTCGCAGGTGAGGCCTATGCCCGCACCGCCGCCTATGACAGCGCCATCTCGATGTGGTTCGCGGCCCAGCGCGGTGACGCCTTCCCGGATCGCGTGACCCTGTCCGGCGAGTTGCGCCAGACCCTGCGCTACGGCGAGAACCCGCACCAGGACGCGGCGTTCTATACCACAGGCACCCGCGCCGGCGTGGCCACGGCGAAGCAGATCCAGGGCAAGGAACTCAGCTACAACAACATCAACGACACCGACGCCGCCTTCGAATGCGTCGCCGAGTTCGACGCGCCGACCGTGGTGATCGTGAAGCACGCCAACCCCTGTGGCGTGGCATCGGCCGAAACGCTCTCGGAAGCCTGGGATCTCGCGCTGCGCTGCGATCCGGTGTCGGCTTTCGGCGGCATCATCGCCGTCAACCGCACGCTCGATGAAGTCACCGCCGCGAAGATCGCCACCATCTTCTCCGAGGTGAT
>JAYTHH010000200.1:0-15586 GCA_043732745.1 Rhodospirillales bacterium | reverse complement strand
AACCGTCACCGGCAGAAGGCTCTGCGGCGCTGGCATGATATCGGTGATGAGTGGCCGTCCGCTCGCCAGAACGGCAACTGAGGCTGCCAGAACCGGCTGCTCCAGCACGTCCGAGGACGGCGCATCGGTGGGCGATGGCGGCCGGCGCAGCACGATCCTGGCGCCGAGCAGCTCGCTGGCTATACGTGCCCGGTTGACCGTCCTGGCGATCTCCCCCTCATCCGCACCCGGCGATGCCGCCAGCGCCACCAGTAGGATCTGCGCGCGCTCGAACTCCCGATCCACCGCGTCGGCCAGTGTTTGCGCGACATCGGCCATCCGAGCCCGGCGGGATTGCTCGATGGCGGTGTCGGCCAGGGAGCCGATGGTGAGCGTGGCCAGGATGAACGGCACCAGCACCAGCACCACGACGGCCATGAGATGCGTACGCAGCCTGTGGGCCCGCCCGATTCCAGGCCACGCCGAAGGCCACGCGAGACCAAAGCGGGCGGCGCGCCATGTTCGGACATTCAGAATGGCCGGGACTTCTATTATAGCCTCCGCGCTTGAGGGGGGATTGTATGGTATCTTACCTAGCCGGCGCGGCAGATACGCGAATCCCCTTATCGCATGAACCGTGTACGAGCCTCGGGGAAGCTATCGCACGCGAACCGCCGATCGTGTCGATTGGCCGTCGGCATCGAGGACCGTTAGTTGGTAGAACCCAGCGCCCGACGGCTGCCAGGCGGCCTCGCGGCGGGCGGGGTCGGTGGCCAGACGCATGCCGTCGACCAGGAACACCAGCGGTCGTTGGCCGCCCATCGCGCGAAGGGTGATCGGCCCCTCGCCACGGAGCACCGAGCCTTGCGGCGGGAACAGCAGCCTGAGCGCATCGGACCTTTCAACCGTGGTGCGCGGGCGCTGGTCCGGCGTGTCCGGCGGCGCCACGGGCCGAGGCGACGGCGGCAACAAGGTGAAGAGGCGGGCCAGCAGCGGCAAGGCCAGCGCGCGGCCGGTGGCGCCGGGCAACGGCGTGCCATCGGGCCGGCCGACCCAGGCGCCCGCGACATGGCGCATGTCAAAGCCCATCGCCCAGGCATCACGGCCGCCCCAACTGGTGCCGGTCTTCCAGGCCACGCCATCCGGCCCGCCATCGGGGAAGCGCTGGGTGAGAACGCCGGCGATGGTGGCCGACGCGCGTGCGGACACCAGATGCGTCGGCTTCTGTTCGCAGCAGGCGAGCCGCAGCCGGGACACCGCACCGCCTCCAGCGATGGCGGTATACAGCGAAGCCATATCGCGCAGATTGCTGCCGACGCCGCCCAATGCCAGCGGCAGCGAGGGTTCCACCACGCCCACGGCATAGCGCGGCAGATGCAGCGTGACGCCGGTGGCGTTGATGCGGGCGAGAAACTGGCCGGGTCCCAAGCCCTGCAACAGCGCGACCGCGGGCATGTTGAGCGACCTTCGCAGCGCCTCGGCCATCGTCACCCTGCCGCTGAAGCTGCGGTCGAA
Organism: Rhodospirillales bacterium; assembly: GCA_043732745.1. GTDB lineage: Bacteria > Pseudomonadota > Alphaproteobacteria > Acetobacterales > Acetobacteraceae > CAIQQQ01. Next base: position 14,092 of record JAYTHH010000200.1, on the reverse strand, counting down.
ATTCTCTGGCGCATAGCCGCCGAACCGTCGCGGTAGATCGTCCAGCACAGTGTCCGGCCCCGCCTGCCCGCCCTCGAAGGCCATCGCGTAGATGAACGGTTTCAGGGCAGATCCCGGCGAGCGGATGGCTGTGGTGAGGTCCAGCGAAATACGGCCACCCGCATTGCCGCTGGCAAGCGCACGAATCTCGCCGGTCGCCGCGTCCGCCACGAGTAGGGCCATGGCGGCGTGATCGGGCAGCGCCAGCCCGCGATCGGCGACGATGGCTTCAAGCGCCACCTGCAGCTTGAGGTCGATCGTGGTGCGCGTGCCGTCTGGCAATTCCGGCAGCGCCAATGCGGCGTGGCGGGGAAATTCGTGACGGGCCGAGGGCATGTCTCCGCCGTCGGCGCGCAGCACGCGATCGCGCACAAGGCGGGCACGGGCAGCATGACGATCGGGCCGCAGCGCCTCGGGACGCCTTGGGATGGCGACCAGCAGCGCCGCCTGCGCATCGTCCAGCCGGTTGGGCTCGATGCCGAACCAGGCTAGCGAGCCGGCGCGCACGCCTTCCAGATTGCCGCCATAGGGCGCCAAAGTGAGCCACATGCCCAGAATCTCGCGCTTGCTGAAGCGGCGCTCCAACTGGATGGCGCGGGTGATCTCGATCAGCTTGGCGCGCATCGTGCGGGGCCGCGGCGTCAGCAGCCGCGCCACCTGCATGGTTAAGGTCGAACCGCCGGACACGATGTGTCCCGCACGCAGGTCCTGCACGGTGGCGCGCACGAGAGAAAGCGGATTGACACCAGGGTGGCGCCAGAACTGCCTGTCCTCCACCGCAATCAGGCGCGCCAGGAACGCCGGATCGACGTCCAACGCAGTGATGCGCAGGCGCCAGATTCCCCCCGGCGCCGGGCGTACCGCCAGCAGACGGCCCTGGCGGTCGAGCACCGTTGTCGCAGCGGTATCCAGCCGCGACAGATCGGGCGGCAGAACGTGGTCCATCACCACGAGGCCGCCGAGCAGAGCCAGCAGCACCACGACGAAAAAGAAGATCCGTCTAGTCAAGCGGCAGGATCTTCACGCGGCCCTCCGCCTGCCGGGCGAACACCGCCGGGCGGTACATGTCAGCCATCGAAGCGCCGGGCAGCGCGTAGCTGCCGGGGGTCACTGCCCGCAGCCGCACCGCGAAGCGCAGATCGGTTTGCTTGGCGGCCACGCTGGCGATGACAGCGAAACGATCATCTGCGGCAGGTTGCGCGTCCGCGGCGGTCAGCCCGTCAAGCCATGGCATGCCCGGCACGCTGCCGACCTCGGCCGGTGGCTGCAGGCGCCCTGCGATCTCCCAGCCGGCGGGCAGGCCTTGCAGAATCATGACGGTATGCGCCTGGCCATCCTCCACCTTGGCGTCCATCACCAGCACGAAGACGGTGTTCTGCTTCAGCGTGTCGAGATTGAGCGGCGTGCCCTCCAGATTGAGGAAGCGCCGGCTGATCCGCATGCCCGACCGCGCCGCCGGCAGCGCCTGCAACGGAATGCCGGTGGTGGACACCGACTGCCACACGGGCGTCCGCCCCTGGTTCTTGACCGTCACCGGGCCAGAGAGCAGGACGTTGCGCGCGCCGCCGGTCTTAGGCTGGGTGCCGATATCGCCTGATGTCACGGCGATATCTGCCGCACGACCGTCTCGCCCCAGCGCCGCCGCGGCGGCCACCGCCCAGGCCTGTTCCTGGGTGTTGAGCCCGGCGGGGACGAAATCGGCGCCCGGTAGCTTCGCGATCAATTTGGTGAGTTGGTCGGGCAGCAGGCCGCTTTCCTTCAGCAGCACCGCAATGGCCAGCTGGTCACGCACGGAACTGCCGTAATCGACCGACCACCAGCCCCGCAACGGCGCCAGCAACGCGGCCTGGAACGCGGCTTCGGCGCGCGGCGTGTCATGCGCGAGCGCCAGCGCGGCACCGAGCTGGGCGCGGGCGAGGCCCGACGGCATCTGCTCCAGGCTCTCCATCAGTACCCGCGCCGCCCCTGGCAGCCCCTTGCCCGCGGCGGCCAGCACATAGAGCCGGTAGGCCTGGGCGGCCAATGCCTCTGGTGCTGACTCCGGACTTTGTGCAGCCTCGCCAAGGAATTTCAGCGCGTCCTTCATCGCCTGGTCCGGCACCACCGCGCCTGCGGCGCGGGCGCGCAGCAGCACGTCGGTTGCATAGGCGGACAGCCATTCCTCGGCGTCGCCACTACCACTCCAAAGTCCAAAACCGCCGTCGAAGCGTTGGCGGTCGAGGATGAGTGACACCATGGATTGCAGCCGACCGGCGCGATCCAGCCCCGCCATTGGCCCGTCCGGCAGCATGGCCAGCTGCAGCGCCCGGCTGCTGGCCTGCTCCAGGCATGCGAACGGATAGTCGTCCAGCGCCCGCGTCATCGCCGCCACGTCGTAGCGCACAGGCGAACCCAGGCTGGCGGAACCGCGCCAGGTGTTGAACAGGAATCGATCGGCGGTCGGCGCCAATTGTGCCTCCGCACCAGCGGCGATCTCACCGGCGGTGACGACGGTCTGCGACGCCCGAGACGGCCTGATGGTGATGGTCTGCTCACGCGCCACGTGGAAATTATTTGGACCGGTGACGTCCAGCTTCACAACGCCGCGCCCGACGCCGGTGGCCCACAGCACGGTCGCCGGCAGCGCGCGGGCGCCCTGCGCCAGAGTGACGGCGATGCGGGAAGGGCCGGTGATCGCAAGCGGGCCATCGACCGACAGGGTCGCCACGGCCTCGCCAGTGGGCAGATCGACATTCTGCAGCAGCACCGCCAGCCGCGCCTCATCATCCGGTGCCAGGAAGCGCGGCAGCAGCGCCTCGGCCACCAGCGGATCGCGTACCACCAGTTGCGCGACCGCGGCACCGATTCGGCTGTCCTGCCAGCCGACCGCCATCAGCCTGATGGCACCGGCAAAATCCGGAATGTCCAGTGCGATCACCGCGCGCCCGTCGGGGCCGATCTGCATTGGGGGCGTGAACAGCGACACCGTGCGCTGGGGGATGTCCGGCAACGCGAAGCCGCCATCGTCGCCGCCCTGGCGCAACGAAGTGGTATCGCCCTCGGCCGGCGCGATCAAGCGGCCCCAATCGTCCCGCAGATCCAGGCCAAGCCGTCGACGCCCCAGGAAATGCGGCACAGGGTCCGGCGACACGAAGCGGGTCAGCCGCAGAATCCCTTCATCGACGGCGGCCAGGCTGGCCCAGGCGCCGGGCGTGCCACGTAGCACGATGTCCTGCCTCTGGCGCGGCGCAATCTGTGCCGGCGCCTCGATGGCCAACTCCAATTTGCGCGCAGCGGGATCGACGCCGATCCAGGTGACCCCGATCGCCCGCCCCGGCCGCGTGCCGGCCTCGGCACTGCCACGGAACACGTGCACGACAACGTAGGCACCCGGCCCCCATTTGGCATCGACGGGAATTTCGACGTCCGTGCCGCCAGCGGGCACATCGATGTTGCGCAGGCTGTGCACGCGGTCGGACAGAACCAGCACGGTGGCCTTGCCGGCAAAGGGCGGCGCGATATGCACGCGCGCTGTCTCGCCCGCCGGCACCACGCGGTGATCGACAGAGACGTCGACGCGGTCCGGCACGTCGGGGTTTTCGGAGCTGGCCCAGCCGGCGCGGAACCGCAATGTCGTGACCGCGAGGCCGCCGAGCTGCGACACCTCCAGCCGGTAGCGGCCAAACGGAAGTTTTCGTGCGAGGGCCAGCGGCGTGGCCTGTGGGATCGCCACCTCGGACGTCTCCAACGGTTCGTCGCGCCACACCGTCTCATAGCGAGCCAGGCTTCCGCGCATCACCACGCGCCAGTCCGGCTTTTCGCGCACCAGCCGCAGCCTCGCGCGCATGGCCACGCGCTCGCCCAACGGCGACACCGCGGCGATGCTGAAGGAAGCTTCGGAATCGGCGTCGATGGCGCCGTCGGCAAAGCCGGGCTTGATGCCAATCAGCGGCGTGGCTGGGCGCACCGGCACGGTCGCGGCGGCATGGCTGGCCCTTCCGGCGGGGTCGTTCACGGCGACATCGATCTCGGCCTTCAGCGCCTGCGTGGTGTCGGGCGCCGTGGCCAGGTTGATGGGAAGCTGGGTGCGCCCCTGGGCGTCCGTCTCCGGCAGGTCGATGGCGATCGCATCGGGCGCAAAGGCCTCGCCCTCCACACCGATGCGATAGCCAGCCAACGCCGGGAATGGCTGCAGGTCCACCACCAGATGCAGCATCGCCTTGCCGGACAGCTCGCTGGCGGGCGCCCCGTACAGGAAGCGCGCGGTGACGGGAATGTTGGACGTCGTGCCCGGCACCAGCACTTTCGGGAGATCGCCGAGATCGACGGCCATGCGCTCCGGCACGAAGGCGTCCACCCGGAAGCTTGTGGTGCCGATGGGCGCGGCCTGGGGATCGGCACGCAATTCCGCCGTCCAGACGCCGGCTGGCGCGGTGGCCGAGAGCATCACCGGCACATGCACGGCTGCCCCGCCGGTGCGTGGCGGCACCGATTGCATGAACACCTGGCCGTTCGGACGGCGAATGGTCATCTGCGCCGGCAGGTCTGCGGGGGCGCCGGCGTTGTCGCGGATGAGGCCCATCAGGTGGACAGTCTCACCGGGGCGGTAGATGCCGCGATCGGGCCAGAGATAGCTGTCGAGCGGGCCGGGATGCGGCATGCCCTCGACTCCGCGATCGGACAGGTCGAACGCCGCCACGCTGAGATCGAGCGCCGCAAAATCCTGGGTTTTCCCCATCTCCAACGGCGAGAACGCGTGGATGGCAGCGGGGGCGAGCGGACCGTCACCGCGCAGCAGCGCCACGCCGAATTTCGTGACGCCGTCGTCGCCGGTGGTGGCCTCGGCGAGAATGTCGTTGTTGCGCGCGAGCAGGCGCACCAGCACGCCCGGCCGTGGTGCTGCGCTGCCGTAGTCGCGCACCTGCACCGTCAAGCCGTCCGAGCCGCGCCACACGCTGGGCGCAAGATCGGTGCGCAGCAGCAACTGCACGGCGCTGGCATCGGTGCCCTGGGTGCCATCGCCCGGCGAGACCATCAGTGCGAACAGCCCGGGACCGGAGCCGTTCAATACGTCGGGCAGCGGCAGGGCCGTTCTCGACGTTTTGTTCGGCGCGTAGCCGGTGATATCCGCGGTGCCGGTCCAGACGGTGCTGCCCGATTGGCTGGCGAGGTTCTCCGCCGTCCAGCTTTCAATCTGATCGCCGAGTTTCATCCGCCGCAGCAGCGCCGCCACGTTGCGCTCGCTGAGCCGGATCAGCTTGAGCGACACCGTGGACAGGTTGACGCTGCTGAGCGTGACGGCCGGCGCCTGGCCGCGCGGCAGCACGAACAGCCGGTTGTCGAAGCCGAGATTGGGCGCGCGGTTCGGCATCGCCACGTCCAGCACGGCATCCTTCAGCATGGCCACGCCCTCGGTGCCCGGCAGCCCCGCGCGCAAGTTGACGCGGGTGGTCCGGCCCGACGGCAAGCCCGAGATGCAAAGCAGGTCGCCCTCACGCGTGACGGCGATATCGGCCACCGGCGGCTCCAGCCGCACCCAGTCGGCCGGCATGAAATCGGGCCGGCGCGTGACAGGCACGGTGAACGTCACGCAGGCACGCGGGCGATCGGCGTCCGCCTCGGTGTCGAATTTTGCCACCAGCAGACCGGCGGCGCGCGTGGAGGCGGCAAGCTGCGTGGTAACCGCCTTGTCGTCCGGCGACAGCTCGGCGGCATGGCGCAGCACCTCGATCTCCTGCGCGCGGCGATCCTGGGCGCGCAGCGAATCGGCCATCAGCAGCAGCGCCGGCACGCCGTTGGCGCCCCGGTCGGTCCGCGTCCAGGCCTGCCACGCCGCGAGCAGTGATTTCTGCGGATCGGGCGGCGTGCGGCGCATCCACGCCTGCGCCAGGTTCTGCCATTGGGTGGGCGTGCTGCGATCCATGCCGACGCGGGTTTCGAGTGCTGTGATCGCCGCTGGCCAGTTGTTCGCAGCCAACGCCGCCGTCGCCTGTTGGCCGGCGGTGTCTCGCGCCTGATCGGACGCGCCGGTGGGGTATCTGCGCGCCAGCGAATTGGCATAGGCGCTGCTGGCCTGGGCGAGGCCCGGCAGCCGCATATCGGCCGCGGCCGGTATCGAAAGTGCTGAGAAGAGAAGCAGGAGAAATGCCACTAACACCTGGCGCAAACCGGTCATTCCAACTCTCCCGTTCTTATCGGGAGCGTCTCGACGCTCCCAATTCCCACCGGGAGACTAGCCGGATTAAGACGCCGTCACGAATCAATCCGTCATTGATAAGGCGGCTTCCACCTCGGCGCCGATTTGCTCCAGCAACGCGTCTGTGATGCCCATCGCTCGCAGCCCGTCACGCGTGTTGAACAGGTATTCCGCCGCTGTGCCAAGCGGGCCATGCGCGGTGGCGATACGCTGCACCAGGATCTCGCGCGCCAGCTCGCCGCAATAGGACGGCCCCACAGGATTGATGGTGAACGCGATGGCGTGGCCCAACGGAGCTCCCCCCAGTGTGGCGACCGGCGCCCATATCGGAATGTAGCCATCGGCCACCATTTCGCGGCGCCAGAGGATATCCAGCTCCTGCTCCATCGCCTGCTCCGTAAGCCGCAGCACGGCGCCGACGCACGAGCCGCCCTGGCGCAGCCCGAGCAGCATGCCGGGATTCTCCGGTGTGCCGCGCCCGCCTTTGGTCGCGAGGCAGAAATCGCGGTGCCAGCCTTCCGCCACCGCCAGTCTTCTTCCTGCGATATGCATCGCCGGATTCCAGATCAGCGAGCCATAGGCAAACACCCACACCCCGTCGCCATGCTCCCGCCGTGTCGACAGGATCGCATCGAGACTGTCGCGGCGCTCGGCGTCGGTGAGGATATGCATGTCTGGATTGTTGCGGCGGATATACTCGGCCAGCCCGCCCGCAAGCAGATATTCGCGTGTGAGGCCGAATGCCTTCTCGGCGGCAACCTCAGGGTCGGCATCACTGGCAGATGGGGGCTGGTCCGCCACGATCAGACCGACTTCTTTGCCAGCAGATCGCGGATCTCGATCAGCAGTTCCTCGCTGGTGGTGAGTTTTGGCTCGGCCGCCCGCTCCTCCTTTTTCACGAAGGCGAGCCTGTTGATTACCTTCACCAGCCAGAACACCGCAAAGCCCACGATCAGGAACTGGATGACGGCATTGAGGAACACCCCCACGTTCAGCGTCACGGCGCCCGCGGTCTTGGCGGCTTCCAGCGTGGCCTCGTGCGGGCCCTTCAGTGTGATGAAGATGTTGGCGAAATCGATACCGCCGACCAACAGGCCGATCAGCGGCGTGAACAGATCCTTCACCAGACTGCCGACCACACCCGTGAAAGCGGCACCAATGATGATGCCGACGGCGAGGTCGACCACGTTGCCCTTCATGATGAAGGCCTGGAACTCCTGCATCCAGGCAGGCCGCCGGCCGAGGGTTCTAAGGGACATCGGTGGCTGCATGGCGGGCTCCTGTCGTGACATCAGTTACATTAAAGGGCCATCAGCCGCTTCGCTACCGACGCTCACGCGACGCAAGCGAAGCGCAAGCTTACACGACGCAGGCAAAGCGCGCGCTTACGCGCCACAGGTGAAGCGCGCGCTTAAGCGACACGGGCCCGTAGATGCATGCGGATCGCCTCCCCCGCGGCGGCGAGATCGCCTTCGATCCGCGTAGCGGCCTCCTCCGCGCCCACAATGTCGCCGCTGCGGGCGGCATCCATGATGCGGCGCAGCCGACGGTTCATCGCGGCGAGGCCGTACGAGCCGGCCATGCCCGCCAGCGCGTGCGCGGCCATGTCGATATCGGCGCCATGACCGCTGGCCAAGGCGTCGCGCAGCGCCGGCATGCGGCCGCGCATCTCGTCCAGGCACTGGTCCACCAAGGTGAGCAAGGTCACCGCCGGCAGGCTGCGGCTTAGGTCGGACAGCCGCTCGTCGTCCAGCACCGAAGCCTGCGGCGCCATCGCCTCGGCCGAGGACACGCTGACCAGCGGCTTGCGGGCCGTCAGCGGGCGCAGCGCCAGCCTTGCGATGGTGGCGAACATCTCCTGCGGCCGCACCGGCTTGCCCAGCAGATCGTCCATGCCCGAAGCCAGGCAACGGGCGCGATCCTCGGGGGCGGTGGTGGCGGTCAGTGCCACGATCGGCACCTGGCCGGCCGAGCCCGGCAACGCGCGAATGTGCCACGCAGCGTCGTAGCCGTTCATGCCCGGCATCAGCAGGTCCATGAACACGATGTCGTAAGGGTGGCGCTGCATCATGCGGATGGAGGCAGCACCTGAATCGGCAATGTCGACGCGATGCCCCTCGCGGCGCAGCAAGGTGGCGGTGATCATCTGGTTGGCGGGAATGTCCTCCACCAGCAGAATGCTCACCCGCGGCCTGCGCAGCAGCGACACCACATAGGCCGGTGGCCGCGACGCGTTGGGCGCCACTGCCTCCATCGGCACCGTCAGCCAGAACTCATTGCCGCCCTCCGGCGTGGCGCGTAGGCCGATATCGCCGCGCATCAACCGCGCCAGACGCTCGCAGATCGCAAGCCCAAGCCCGGTGCCAGGCTTGCCGGCGTCACGCGCGTTGTCCAGCCGGGAGAACGGCTGGAACAACTTGGCAGCCTCGCTGTCGGGGATCACAGGACCGCGATCCTGCACCGACAGCAGCAGGATCGGTGCGCCATCCGCCCGCAATGTTGAGGCGCTGACCCGAATTTCGCCGGGCGTAGAGAATTTGATGGCGTTGGACACCAGGTTGATCACAACCTGGCGCAGCCGCCCAGCATCGCCGCGCAACTGCTGCGGCACGTCCTTGTTCACATCGAGCGACAACGTCATGCCGCGGCCGGCGGATTCGGTGCGGAACATGGCCTGTACGCCCAGCAACAAAGTGCGCGGCTCATAGATCACGGAGCGCACAGCGAGGTTGCCGGCCTCGGCCTTGGACAGTTCGAGGATGTCGTCCACCAGCTCCATCAGCGCATCGCCGGCCTCGCGCGCTGTGGTGGCGAGCCGGCGCTGGGACAGTGTCAGGCCGGAATTGTCGAGCAGCCCGAGACTGTTGATCACGGCGTTCAGCGGCGTGCGGATCTCATGCGAGACGATGGCGACGAAGCGGGCTTTCTGCTCGGTGGCCTCGTCCGCCAAGGCGCGGGCGGAGTTCTGCGCGTCGGCGGCACGCCTTCGCGCGGTAATGTCGGCATACAATGTCACCATGCCGCCATTCGGCAGGCGCGAGCGGCGCAGCTCCAGCGTGCTGCCATCCGGGCGCTGGCGTTCGATCAGCCGCGTGCCGCGTTCGGTGCGGAGCAATACGATGCGCCGGCGCACCTCGCGCTCCACGTCGGCCTGCGAGCCCACCGGGCCGAACTCGCCGGACATGATCTGGCCGCGCAGCAGCGCCGCCATCGGCTGCCCCACGACCAGCAGATCAGGCGGAACACCGGTGCAATGGGCAAAGCGCTCGTTCCACTGCACGAGGCGAAATTCGCTGTCGAGCACCATCATGCCATCGGACATGCCCGCCAGCGTGGTTTCGATCTGAGCGGTCTTGGCCTCGGCGCTCGCCTTGGCAGCAGCGATCTCGCCGTAGGCGCGCTCAATCGCCGATCGATCCAAGGCCAGCCGGGCTTCACGGCCGCGAGCGGCGCGAACCTCGCGGATCAGAAGGATCGCCATCACCAGCACGGCCAGCGTCATGCCGATCGCGAACAGCCTGGCGGTGCCGGCCCAGACGGCGGCGGTTTGCATCGCCTCCTCCCGCTCCAGCCCGACAACGATGGTCAGGTCCTGGTCACGCAACGGCCTGAATCCGTGAATGCGCACGATTCCATCAGGCGCGGAGGCGCCGGTCCAGGCACCGTCGTCGCGGCGCATGGCGGCGCGGAACATGTCGGACAGCCCGATATCCTGGCCGGGCCGCAATTCGGTGGGCGAGATCAGCACCCGCGTGGCGCCATCGGTGCCGACCAGCGCGATCATTCCGCGCGGGCCGATATCCACGAGGTCGAGCAGGCGTGCCAGCGCCCAAGGATCATAGGAGATCACCACGGCGCCGGCAAAGCTGCCGTCTTCACGCTCAAGCCGGCGCGACAGGTTGATCTCCCAACGCCCACTGCTCTTCCAGCGCGCAGCAGGTCCCACATACATTTTCGTTCGCCCGGCGCGCTGGGCCATATACCCGTCGCGCTGCACGGCAAAGATGTCGCGCTGGGACATATCCTGGCCCACGAAATCCGGGCGGGTGGAGATCATCACCATGCCCTGGCTGTCCACGAAGAAGATCTGCAGCGCGATATCGCCCAGGGCCGCGGCACGCCGGCGCCAGTTGCTCTGCTCGAATTTCACCGGGTCCGCCGCCCATTCAGCGGCCAGAGACTGCAAGGCCTGATCCGTTACCTGCAACTGTCGGCTGAGCTGCCAGTCCGCCGCCAGCGCCAGACTGGTGGCGGATGCCTCGGCCCGGGCGCGGGTTTCGGACTCTGTCTGCCGGATGGAGACGAAGGTGATGGTCCAGGTGGCGACGATCAACGCCAGCGCCGCCAATACAATCGCCACCTGCAGTGCCAATGCCGGGCTGGTGCGCTCGACGGCCGCGGTGTGTTCAGGGCCCAGCCGGGTGTTTGTGCGTCCGCTCATCCGAACCCATTCCCCAATTGCCGGCCCCCAACAATCCTGCCCAGGCAGAGCAGTCACACAGATATACCGCAGACAAAGCTAGACTTCTCGCGCCGCCGCCGCAACGACGCGGACTTGCTGCGATTGCGTTGCGGTGCGATTGTCCGCCCGCAACAGGAGTTTGCACAAAGCGTGCGTCTCCGGACAATTACAAGAGGGCGGTATGGCGAAAATTAAGGTGAAGACCCCTGTCGTTGAACTCGACGGGGATGAGATGACGCGCATCATCTGGGGCTTCATCAAAGAGAAGCTCATCCTCCCCTACCTCGATATCGACCTGAAATACTACGATCTCAGCATCCAATACCGCGACGAGACCGATGACCAGGTGACGGTTGATTCGGCCTACGCCATCAAGAAATACGGCGTGGGCGTGAAATGCGCGACCATCACCCCGGACGAACAACGAGTCGAGGAATTCGGCCTGAAGAAGATGTGGCGCAGCCCGAACGGCACCATCCGCAACATCCTCGACGGCACGATCTTCCGCGAGCCGATCATCTGCAAGAACGTGCCGCGCCTGGTGCCGACCTGGACCCAGCCGATCGTCATCGGCCGCCACGCCTACGGCGACATCTACCGCGCCACCGAGACGAAGATCCCCGGCCCCGGCCTGGTGACCTTGAACTACGCTCCCGCTGACGGCTCGCCGGTCCAGGTCATGGAAGTGTTCAACTTCAAGGGCCCGGGTGTTACGATGGGCATGCACAACACCAACGCGTCCATCGAAGGCTTTGCGCGCGCCAGCTTGAATTACGGCCTCAACCGCAACTATCCGGTCTATCTGTCGACCAAGAACACAATCCTCAAAGCCTATGACGGCGCCTTCAAGGACATCTTCCAGTCGATCTTCGACGCCGAGTTCAAGACCCGATTCGATGCGTTGGGCCTGACCTACGAGCACCGACTGATCGACGACATGGTGGCCTCGGCACTGAAATGGCCCGGCGGCTATGTCTGGGCCTGCAAGAACTACGATGGCGACGTGCAGTCCGACATCGTGGCGCAGGGCTTTGGCTCACTCGGACTGATGACCTCGGTTCTGATGAGCCCGGATGGCTCGGTGGTGGAATCCGAGGCCGCCCACGGCACCGTGACGCGGCACTACCGCGAGCACCAGAAAGGCCGCGAGACCAGCACCAACCCGATCGCTTCGATCTTCGCCTGGACGCGCGGCCTGGCCTATCGCGGCAAGTTCGACAACACGCCGGATGTCACCGACTTCGCGAACGCGCTGGAAGCGGTGTGCGTCGAGACGGTCGAGAGCGGCTTCATGACGAAGGACCTGGCGTCCCTCGTCGGTCAGAAACAGGCCTGGATGAACACCCAGGATTTCCTCGACAAGCTGGATGCGAACCTGAAGCTGAAGATGGCCTGAAGACCGCCTCCGTCCTCGCGAGCGCATTGCTCGCGAGGACGAAGGCTTCATTGGATCAAGTAGAAGCGCCGGTCCTCAGATACTTCTCAAACCAGTTCATCGCGTGGCCCCACGCCTCCTTCGCCGCAACCTCGTCGTATCGGGGCGTGGTATCGTTGTGGAACCCATGATTGGCGCCCTTGTAGATATACCCCTCAAGCGGCACGCCGGCCTTGGTCAACGCCGCGTCGTAGGCGGGCCATCCCGACGTAACGGCCGTATCCAGCCCTGCATATTGCGCATTGATCGGCGCCTTGATCTTGGCCACGTCCGCTTCCGCTGGCTGCTGGCCATAGAACGGCACCGCCGCGGCAATCTCTGCCCCCATCTGTACTGCAAGTTTGTTGGTGGATGTGCCACCGAAGCAAAATCCGATCACGCCGAGCTTGCCGGTACTGTCCGGCCGCGCCCGCAGCCATCTGGCAGCCGCGATGAAATCCTCCTGCATCCTCGGCGCATTCACTTCGCGAAACAACGCCGCCGCCTTCTCCTCGTCGCCGGGATAGCCGCCCTGGGACGTGAGGCCGTCGGGCGCGAAGGCGACGAAATTGGCCAGCGCCAGACGCCGCGTGACGTCCTCGATATACGGGTTCAGGCCACGGTTCTCATGGATCACCAGCACCACAGGAAGCTTCGCCGTCGTGTTCGGCCGGGCGAGATAACCGATGATGCTGCCGTTGCCCTGCGGCGAGAGCACCCTCAAGCGGTCGGTGGTGATGCGCTTGTCGTCGGTCGCCACCTGGTTGGCCCAGGCGTAGTTCGGCTTGAGCTGCTCCAGCAGCATCGCAGCAGTGACGCCGGCAACGGCGAATTTCTGAATGCTAGCCAGGAAGTCCCGCCGGTTCTGACGGCCATGCACGTAGCCGTCGAACAGATCCAGAAGCTCCTGTGGAAAGTCTGAAGCTTTCTTGCGTTCCATGTGTCGCTCCGGGGAAATTTGCTTGGCCGATCCTCGCCTTCCCCGGGCCTCTTTGTCCAGTCGGACGACGTGCGACCTACGCCATTGCGGCCCGGATCGCGTCCAATGCGGCGTCGGCCTGCGACGCGTCGGGGCCGCCAGCCTGGGCCATGTCCGGCCTTCCGCCGCCGCCTTTGCCACCCACGGCCGCACTTGCGGCGCGCACGAGATCGACGGCGCTGAACCTGGACGTGAGCCCAGGAGAAACGCCCACCACGATGCTGGCTTTGCCGTCGGCGGTCGACACCAACGCCACCACGCCTTCGCCGACCTGCTGGCCGATCGCCTCGGCCAGCGATTTCAGATCGCGCGGCGGCACGTCGCCCAGATTGCGGGCGGACAGCCTCACGCCGCCGATCTCCTCCGCCTCGCTCGGCGTGGCGCCGGTCACCAGCTTGCGCTGCAACTCAGCCACCAGCAGCTCCAGGCGGCGACGATCCACCACGAGTGCTGCAACGCGCTCCGCCAGTTCGGTCGGGTTCGCCTTCAACGCGCCGGCGATCTCGGCGATGCGCGCATCCTGCTCGCCAATCACGGCCAACGCCGCCTCGCCCGTCACCGCCTCGATCCGGCGCACGCCAGCGGACACGGCACTTTCGCCCACAATCCGCATCAGCCCGATGTCGCCGGTCCGGCGTACATGCGTGCCGCCACACAATTCGATGGAGTACGCCGGACGGTTGCCATCACCCGACCCCATCGCCACGACGCGCACCTCTTCGCCGTATTTCTCCCCGAACAGCGCCATTGCCCCCTCGGCCACCGCGGCATCCGGCGTCATCAGGCGGGTGGTCACTTCGGAATTCTGGCGAATGCGCGCATTCACCTCCGCCTCCACCCACGCCAGGTCGTCCCGCGTGATCGGCGTCGGCTGGCTGACATCGAAGCGCAAACGATCCGGCGCGTTCAGGCTGCCCTTCTGCGCCACGTGATCACCAAGACGACGACGCAGCGCCTCATGCAACAGATGCGTGGCGGAATGATGCGCGCGAATAGCAGTGCGACGCCTGTGGTCAACCACGG
>JAYTHH010000199.1:0-15653 GCA_043732745.1 Rhodospirillales bacterium | reverse complement strand
TAAAGGTAAAGAGCAGCCTGCGCAACCTCGATGGCGATGCGTTGTTACCCTTTGTGCTCCTGGGCAAAGGTGATTGGTACGACGGCGATGCGGTCGAGAAAACCGTCACCGCGTTGAATGACGCGGTGCAGACCCGTGGTTACGCGTTCGTGGACGTGAAACCGCAGATTCAGCGCAACAAGGACAAGAAGACCGTCGATCTGGTGTTCGACGTGGGCGAGGGGCCGCGCGTGTATGTCGAGCGGATCGACATCGCCGGCAACGTACGCACCAAGGACAGCGTTATCCGCCGGGAGTTCCGCTTGGCCGAGGGCGACGCGTTCAACGCAGCTTTGGTGCGCCGTTCGCGCCAGCGGCTGGAGGATCTGGGCTATTTCACCTCCGTGGCGGTGAGTTCGGCGCCCGGATCGGCGCCCGACAAGGCGATCATCAACACGACGGTGGAAGAGAAGGCGACCGGCGAGTTGACCATCGGTGGCGGCTATTCGTCCGACGCCGGCGCGCTGGCGAACATTGGCCTGCGTGAGCGTAACTTTATCGGCACAGGCGTGGATGCCGGCATCACAGGCGTGCTGGCGCAGAAGCGCACGCAGCTCGACCTGTCGGTCACCGACCCATATTTCCTCAACCGGAACCTGGTTGCCAGCGCCAACGCGTTCATCGTGCAGAACAACAACCAGAACATCGCGCAATACAACGAGCGCCGGGTCGGCATTGCGGTGTCGCTGGGCTACGAGTTTAGCGAGCATCTGCGCCAGGCCTGGACGTATTCGCTGGTCCAGCGTCGCGTGTACAACGTGTCGCCCGACGCCAGCATCTACGTGAAGGATGAGGCCGGCACCTCGCTGCTGTCCCAGGTTGGCCAGACCCTGTCGCTCGACTATCGCGACAGCCGCGTCGATCCGAAAAGCGGATTTATCCTTCGTGGCGGCACCGATTTCGCCGGTTTGGGCGGCAACGTGCACTACGTGCGCGCCAAGCTGGACGGCAACTATTACATCCCGCTCGAATCGTTCACCGGCGACCCCGAATGGGGCGTGGTACTTTCGGCCGGTACTGGCTACCTGTTCAACTTCGACAGCCACGAACGCATCATCGACCGCTTCTTCCTCGGCGGTGACAACCTGCGCGGCTTCCAATCCGGTGGCGCCGGCCCGCACGCCATAAACGGCGGCGACAGCCTTGGTGGTCGGTTCATCTGGACGCAGTCGACAGAATTGCGCTTCCCGCTGCCGCTGTCGCCCGATCTCGGTCTCACCGGTCGCGCGTTCGTCGATGTCGGTTCACTGTCCGGCGTCAACACCAAGACCCGCAACGGGCAGACGATCGCGGTCACCAACGATTCGTCGCCCCGCCTCGGCGCCGGCGTCGGCGTTTCGTGGCGCACGCCGTTCGGCCTGATCAATCTCGACATCGCGCCTGTCGTGGTGAAGAAACATTACGATCAGGCTCAGTTCTTCCGATTTGGGTTTGGCACAAGGTTCTGATCAGCATGAATCGCTTATCTGTCATCGTCGCCGGTTTCGCGGCCTTGCTGTGGTGTTCGGTGTCCCAGGTGGCGGCGCAGGATTATTTCATCCCAGGCTCGCCGCGCCCTGCGCAGAATGCGCCCTCTCGCCCGGCTCCCTCGCCAACGCAGCGTCCTTCTCCGCAACCCTCGCAGCGGCCACTGCTGCCGCCGCAGCAGATCCCTTCGGTCCAGCCGGCGCAGGGGAACAACGAGCCCACTTTACAGGTTCAATTGCCGCCCGTTGCAGAACTGCCGGCGCTGCCGCGCGGTACGTCACCGCCCACGGCTGTGATCGGCGTGATGGGTGTGCCAGAAGTGATGCGCGCCTCCGCGGCCGCCCAGATGGTGGACCGCGTCATCGGCGAACGACGCGAAAAGCTGAACGAGGATGCGCAGAAGGAACAGGCCGCCTGGCGTGACCTGCAGCAGCAACTGGCCAATCAGCGCAGCACGATGTCGCCAGAGCAGATCCGCACCAAGGAGCGTGAGTTGCAGGACCGTATCACCAACGCGCAGAAGCTGTTCCGTGATCGCAACAGGGTCATCCAGGAAGCCGCCCAGGTCGGCGTCGGCCAGATTGAGCGCACCTTGGTGGCGGTGATCCGGCAGGTGGCAGATAGCCATGGCATGAACCTGGTGCTGCACCGCGCCCAGGTGGCGCTGAACATCAACGAGTTCGACATCACCGACCAGGTGGCAGAGCAGTTGAACAAGGTGATGCCGTCGGTGGCCATTCCGGCCGATGGCGTTTCTGCTGCGATCGCGGCACCGGCCGCGCCTGCGGCGGCGGTGGCTCCCGGACCGCGCCGTTAAATCATGGTGACGCCCCAGACCGCGGGAGATCCGCGTTTCTTCATCCAGACCGGCCCCCACACGCTGGACCGCATCGCCGCAGCGGTGGGTGCCGATGTGGAGGGCGGGAACAAGGATCATGTGTTCCGAGGCGTGGCACCATTGCAGGTGGCAGGCTTCGAGCAGATCAGCTTCCTGGACAACCGCAAATACATCCCAGCCTTGGTGGCAAGTGCCGCCGGCGCGGTGATCGTGCATCCCGACATGCGCGCGCATGTCCCTGCTGGTTGCGTGGCGCTGGTAACGCTAGAGCCCTACGCTGGCTGGGCGCGGGTGGCGGCGCTGTTCCACCCGATACCCCCATCGGTGCCAGGCATCCACCTCACCGCCGTGATCGATCCGACCGCCATTGTCGATGCCTCCGCGCAGATCGACGCCTACGTCGTGATCGGCCGCAATGTCGAGATCGGCGCCGGCTGTGCCATCGGCTCGGGCACCAGCATCGGAGACGGGGTACAGGTCGGTGCCGCCACCCGCATCGGTGCGCAGTGCGCGATCAGCCATGCCGTGATCGGCAAACGTGCCTTTCTGTTCCCCGGTGTGCGCGTGGGCCAGGAGGGCTTTGGCTTCGCCACCGTCATGTCGGCTACCGGGCCATCCCATCTTACCGTGCCGCAACTTGGCCGCGTGATGATTGAGGATGACGTGGAGATCGGCGCCAACACCACGATCGACCGGGGATCGGCGCACGACACACGGATCGGCGCGGGCACGCGTATCGACAACCTGGTGCAGATCGGGCACAACGTGCAGATCGGGCGAGCTTGCGTGGTGATCGCGCTGGCCGGCATTTCCGGGTCTGCCATCCTTGAGGATTTCGTGGTGGTGGCTGGTCAGGTGGGCATCGCCGGGCATAAACGCATCGGCCGCGCGGCGCGGATCGGTGCGCAGGCTGGTGTGATGAACGATGTGCCGGCAGGCGAGGAATGGGTCGGTAGCCCTGCGGAACCGGCGAAGGGGCTCTTCCGCCAGATGATTGCCGTCCGGCAGATGGTGGCGGAGCGGGCATCTGCCCGGGCGGCAAAGGTGAACAATGCAGCTCCGGGTGCTTCCGCCTCAGGAGCGGCAAAAGAGGCGGGTTTGGACTGAGTGGCCATGGATCTGACTGAGCCAAACAACGAAGACGGCACCGGCGCCGCCACACGGATTGCGATGATCGATATCGCGCGCATCATGCACGCGATCCCGCATCGATACCCCATGCTCATGATTGATCGCATGGAAGACATCGTGCTGAACGAATCGGCCGTGGGCGTGAAAAACGTCACTGTGAACGAGCATTTCTTCCAGGGCCATTTCCCCGAACATCCCGTGATGCCAGGTGTGCTCATCATTGAGGCGATGGCGCAGACTTCCGCCGTGCTGGTGGTGGAATCGCTGGGTACCCATGCGGCGGGTCGGTTGGTGTATTTCATGACCATCGAGAACGCCAAATTCCGCAGGCCGGTGGTGCCCGGCGACCAGCTTCGTATCCATGTGTTGCGTGAGCGGCGGCGCGGAAACGTTTGGAAATTCAAGGCAGTGGCGCGCGTGGATGGCATCTCCGTCGCCGAGGCGACCTATGCCGCCATGATCATGGATAGATAATCAATTGAGCGGAATTCATCCCCGGGCGATCGTGGCACCGAATGCCACGATCGGCGAAGGCGTGACCATCGGGCCGTGGTGCCAGGTGGGACCAGACGTTACGATCGAGAACGGCGTCACCATGATCAGCCATGTGGTGGTGGACGGGCACACCGTGATCGGTGCCGACGCGCTGCTGTATCCATTCAGCACGGTCGGCATGGCGCCGCAGGACCTGAAATATAAAGGCGAGCCGACGCGCTGCCGGCTCGGTGCCCGTACACAGGTGCGCGAGCATGTCACCATCCATCGCGGTACCGTCACCGGGTCTGGCCTCACCGAGGTGGGCGAGGATTGTCTCCTAATGGCCGGCGTCCACGTGGCGCATGACTGCGTGGTCGGCAGCCATGTTGTCATCGCCAACAATGTGCTGATGGGTGGCCATGTCACAATCGGCGATTTCGCCGTGGTGGGCGGTGGTGCCGCCATTCACCAGTTCACCCGCATCGGCCGCGCCGCGATGATCGGCGGCATGGCGGGCGTGGAGGCTGATGTCATTCCGTTCGGCACCGTGATGGGCAACCGCGCGCATCTGGCCGGGCTCAACATTATCGGCTTACGCCGCCGTGGCTATGACCGATCGCAGATCCATGCCGTGCGCGCCGCCTTTCGCCTGATGTTTCGTGGCGACGGCGTGTTCTCCGAGCGGGTCGAAGAGGCGCGCGCCACTTTCGGCCATGAGGTGCTGGTGGCCGAGCTGCTTGCGTTCATCGACACGCCGAGCCGTCGTGGGCTGATCCGGGCGGCCGCGTTCGAAGAAACCGACGACGATGTCAACTGATCGGCCGGCTTGCGGCGTCGATCCCGCAGCCGATCGATTGGATTACTGTCATGCTGGGTGAACCCGGCTCCACCGTCGGAATCCTTGCCGGCAGTGGTCCTTTGCCCGGGCAAGTGGCGGCGGCGGCCCTGGCTGCGGGCCGCAAGGTTTTCCTGGTCGGTTTCGAGGGCTTTGCCGAGACGCATGTGCTGGCGCAATATCCGCACACGATGGTCCGGCTCGGCGCGGCGGGCCAAATTCTCTCCCAGCTTCGCACCCATCACGTCAGCGATCTCGTGCTGATTGGCCCGGTGCGACGCCCTTCGATGTTCGATCTGCGCCCGGATGCGGAGGGCGTGCGCATCGTGGCGCGCGTCGGCCGGGCGGCGTTCGGCGGTGATGACGGCCTGCTGGCGGCGGTGGTGCGGGTGCTCGCCGAGGAAGGCTTCAACGTGGTGGGCGCTCACGAGATTCTGACCGAATCGCTGGGACCGCGCGGTCTGCTGACGAAAACAAGCCCGGATGCGCAGGCGCAATCCGATATCGACCGCGGCATCGCGGTGGCGCGCGCGCTCGGCTCGGTCGATGTCGGCCAGAGCTGCGTGGTGCAGATGGGCATCGTGTTGGCAGTCGAGGCGATCGAGGGCACCGACGCCATGCTGCAACGCGCCCAGCTGCTGGCGCGTCCGGGTCCGGGCGGTGTGATGGTGAAATTGGTAAAACCCGGCCAGGATCGCAGGGCGGATCTGCCCACCATCGGCCCGGGCACCATCGCCGCCGCCGTCGCCGCCGGGCTGCGCGGGATTGCCTTCGAAGCTGGCGGCACCATGCTGACGGACCGCGCCACCACCATCGCCGATGCCAACGCTGCCGGGATCTTTCTGTGCGGCGTTGCGATTACCCCCTGACACAGAGGACAACCCACATGCGCTTTCTTCACACGATGCTCCGCGTTGGCGATCTCGAAAAAAGCGTCGCGTTCTACACCAAGATGCTTGGCATGAAGGAAATCCGCCGCAACGACGTGCCGGACGGCAAATACACGCTCGCCTTCCTGGGCTACGCCAGCAATCCGGAGCAGGCCGAGATCGAACTGACCTACAATTACGGCGTGACCAGCTATGAGATCGGCACAGCGTTCGGCCATCTTGCGCTGGGCGTGCCGGATGTGGCCGCCACCTGCGCCTCCATCAAGGCGGCCGGCGGCAAAGTTACGCGTGAGGCCGGGCCGGTGAAGTTTGGCACCACCATCATCGCCTTCGTCGAAGACCCGGACGGCTACAAGATCGAGCTGATCCAGCGCAGCTAGGCGCAGTGGACCTGTTCGAGGCGGCGCGCGGGTTCATCCCGGTGCGCCGCCGCGTGCGCATCGGCGTGACGGGGCTGCGGCGGTCCGGCAAGACCTCGTTGCTCACTTCGCTGGCCATCAACCTGCTGGCGATGGGCCGCGGCACGTCCGCACTGCCGGCTTTGGCGGAGAAGCTGGCCGGCAGGCGGATCAAGGTGGCCTTCGCCCCCTCCGGCGCCGAATCGATGCCGCGCTTTGACGCCATGGCAAAGTCGGCCGCGTTGGCTGCCGATCCGCCGGGCTGGCCACGGCCGACCGACGCCGTCAGCCTGCTGGCGCTTGACATCGACATCGACCAGACAGGCCTGTTCTCTTCGCTGCCGGCGCAAATGCTGCGGCTGGAGTTTCTCGACTATCCCGGCGAATGGCTGCTCGATCTGCCCCTGCTGAGCGTCGGTTTTCCGGCGTGGTCGGACACGATGCTGCGCCGGCTGGAGCCGTTTGCCGAGGCGCGCAATTTTTTAGCTTTCGTCCACGGCCTGCCCGCAGGCGTCGCGGCCGACGAGGCGCTGGTCGCCAGCGGCCACCGCCTTTACGTCGCCTGCCTACGGGCATTGCAGGCACGTGGACTTTCGCTTTTGCAGCCGGGCCGCTTCCTGATGCCGGCGCCCGGCGCGTCCGCCCCCTGGGCCGAATTCTTTCCGATCGCAGGCAGCGGTCGCCTCGCCAGCCTGATGCAGGACCGGTTCAACGCCTATGTCGGCGCGGTGAAGGGCGAACTGGCGTCCCCTGGCTTCGCCCATGTCGATCGTCTGATCGTGATCGCCGATCTGCTCAGCGCGCTGCATGCCGGGCGCGTGGCGTTCGACGATGCGGCGTCCTCGCTGGCGCTGGTGGCATCCGCGCTGTCGCAGCGCAGGCCGCTGCCGTTGCTGCCCACTTGGTTGCAGCCCTGGGGCATCGGCCGCATCGCCTTTGTCGCCAGCAAAAGCGACCACGTGGCCACGCGCCAGCGCGCCAATCTGGCGGCGCTGATGGCAAAGCTGATCGACGCGCCGTCGCATGCCGCGTGGCGGGCCTTCGCGGTGGCGTCCATCGCCTGCACCGAGGATTTCGTCTGGACGCTGGACGGAAGGCCGGTTTCCGCCGTGCGTGGCCATGTGGCGGGGCAGGGGCTGGTGCGCTCCTATCCCGGCGAGGTGCCGGATCTTCCGCCGGATGCCGGCGATTGGGCGCATCCCTTCCTGTCTCTCCCCGATTTTACCCCCAAGCGCCTTGATCCCGGCGGCCGCGGCGCCATCCCTCAGATGGAGCTGGATCGGATGCTGGTCTTTCTGCTGGAGGACATGCTGTGAGCGAGATCCGCGTGGCGCCCCGCATCGAAGTTGAAAATGCGATGGCCGGCCGGCTGGAGCCGGAGCAACTGCCGATGGTGATGCCGGCCAAGGCAAACGATCGTGGCACGCTTGAGCTGGTGGCCTGGGGGCTCGGCGTGCTGGTGGTCGGCCTGTCGGGACTTTCGATCGGCAACTTTGTGGCCGACCAGTTCGCGCGTGCCGTGTGGCTGGGCTGGACAACCTTGGGCGTGGCCGCCACAGCCGCCTGCCTAATCGGGGCCGCCGTCTGGCGCGAAATGGCGTTTCTGCACCGGCTGGACGGCGTGGATCGTCTGCGCGGCGAACTCGCCGACCCAATGCGCGCCAAACAGGCGGCGAAGGCCTGGATTTTGGGTATTCCACAGGCGGCATCGATCCAGGCTGCTCTGGACGCCACCGACAGCCCTGAAGCAATCATGGCTCTGCTGCGCGCCGGCCCGGCCCGCATTCTGGAGGCCGAAGCCCAGGCGCTGGGCCGCACCGCCGCCCTACAGATGCTGGCGGTCACAGCCGCCATCCCGGCCCCGGCGTTGGACGGATTGATCGTCACGCTGCGCGGCGTAAGGCTGGTGCGTCAGGTGGCCAGCCTCTACGGCTTCCGGCCCGGCACCCTGGGAACCATCGCCCTTCTGCGCCGCACGTTGCTATCAGGCGTGTATGTCACCGGCGCGAACATTGCGGTCGATACAATGGTAAAGGCCGCGATCTCAAACCCACATCTTCAAACGCTCGCGGGCGATGTGGCCGGCGCCGGCGTGGCCGCAAGGCGGATGGTGGTTCTGGCGCGAGCGACCGCAGCCGCGTGCAGTCCTGTGTCGTAGGTCGGACGCAGTACGACGTCCGCGACAAACGCTGGTGGCGCCAGACCTGTTGCCGCCGCCCAACCTGTTGCCGCCCAACCCATCGGCGCCCGACCTATTGGTGCCTGAGCATGCGGTCGATCTCGCGGCGAAGCGTGTTCACTTCTGTCTCAAGGCTTGCGGCATAGCTGGCGCCGGTTTCGGCGAGCTCCCACGGCGGTGGACTTTCCTGGAGGTTCGTTTCGGCACGCAGCGCTGACGCTTCCGCCGCGAGTAACGGAGCGGTTGGCTCATCCAAGAAAGCCCCCCGAACCGCATCGCCCAGTGGGCTCGATGCATATGTTCCACCCCGCACAGCATCGATCACGCCCTGGGACAGCCATGTATTGACCTGTGCCGTGGGGTGATGATCGAGCGCCGGCATTTCCAGCCTGTCCCACAACAGGGCGTCCAGCGTGTGGCCTTCACACGCAAGGCGCGTTGCATATTGGTGCGGATCGGGATGCAGATATGCCAGGCTGCCGTGCACAAGCGTAGCCATCGCCGCGATGGCGCGGGCGAACAGCGGCGCTTTGGTGAGCAAACCGCGCAGGGCCGCATTCCCGGTGGCGTCGTTGAACAGAAGGCCGGGATTGACCGACAGATAGGCGTCCAGCACCGGATTCCCTGCTGCCAGCACCGAGCTCCACAACCATTGCTCGGGCGCAAGCCTCGGGTATTTCACGCCGGGGAGAAACGACAGCGCGCACAGGCGGCGCAGGTCAGCCGCCATTCCGGCGTAGATAATGTCGTTGATGTAAAGCGGGTGGGCGCCGAACATCCCCACCACGTGTAAGTGGTGGCCGAACGGCCCCGTTGTGGCCGACTCCGGCACGAGATCGAGGAACTCGACCACATCCATCACGCCGCAGATGTCCGGCCGTGTTTTTAGCACAGGCACGTCGTCATCGAGGCACGAGAGGCCGCGTTCGAGCGCCACAACCTGGTGCAGCATATGTCCGGGGAGTTTCAGATTGGGCTGGACCTGCTCGATCACGTCGGCGCCCATGCGCGACAGCCGTGCCGCGATGGCGGGATATCGCGCCATTTCGCTCTTCCACGTGGACAGCACGATCCGCAGGTCCGACCGCTCCAGCTGGGCAATCCCGTCGAGATACGCGCCGAACCCAGCTTCGTCGCGCACAAGGCCAGTGATCACGACGGCGCGGCGCATTTTAGACGTCGTCGTCGCCGTCGTCGCCCGGCTCGCCTGGCACGCTTGCGTCCAGTGCGGCCTGCAGCATGTAGGCGGCGGCCATCTGGTCCACCACCTCGGAGCGGCGCTTGCGCGTCATGTCCGCTTCGTCCGTCAGGAAGCGGTTGACGGCGGCGGACGACAGCCGCTCGTCATACAACGCAGCAGGCAATCCCGTGGCATCCGAGATCGCATGCGCCCAATCTCGCGCCGCCTGGGCGGCCGGCCCCGCGGTGCCGTCGAGCGACAAAGGCAGCCCGATCACC
This sequence comes from Rhodospirillales bacterium, assembly GCA_043732745.1. Taxonomy (GTDB): domain Bacteria; phylum Pseudomonadota; class Alphaproteobacteria; order Acetobacterales; family Acetobacteraceae; genus CAIQQQ01. The sequence goes on along the minus strand of JAYTHH010000199.1, from coordinate 5,941 downwards.
AGTCCGCCGACACCGAGCTTCTTTGAAATGCGGGCGATCTCGGCGGAATTGGCGGCCATCTTGCCACGGGGAATGCGGCCATGCGGGCTGGCCAGCATTAAGGTCACGTCGGTCAGCGCCACACCGATGGTGCGGCTGCCGGGGTCGAGGCCCAGCAGACGCTGGCCTGGGGTGATGCGGGCGCGAAGGGTGGTCATGTTGAACAGGGGCATGGGCGCGTTTATGGTCCTCTCGCTGCCACGAGCATAGTCCGCTCGACCCCTTAACTAATCCACGTATCCTGCATTAGGGAATATCATGTCGCTCGATACCGCGGCCGTCCGCCGCATTGCCCGCCTCGCCCGCATCCGTGTCGATGACGCACAGGTGACGCAGATCCAAGGCGAGCTGAACGGCATTCTCGGATGGATCGACCAGTTGAACGAAGTCAACGTCGATGGCGTAAAGCCGCTGACCGGCGGCGCGCTGATGGCGATGCGCATGCGCGAGGATGTGGTGACCGACGGCGACCAGGCAGAGGCCGTGCTGGCCAACGCGCCCGACCGTGAAGGCCCCTTTTACACCGTACCGAAGGTGGTTGAGTGATGTTCGAGCTTTCCCTCGCCCAGGCGCGCGACGCCCTGCGCGCCAAGACGATTTCCGCCCGTGAACTGACCGGCGCCTATGTCGGCGCCATCGAGGCGCTGAACCCCACGATCAACGCCTACATCACGCCGACGCCGGAACTTGCGATGGCAGCGGCCGATGTGGCGGACGCTGCGTTGCATGCCGGCAATGCCGGCCCGCTGACGGGCATACCCCTGGCAATCAAGGATCTGTTCTGCACGAAGGGCGTGCGCACCACTGCCGGCAGCAAGATCCTGTCGCCGTTCATCCCGCCTTATGAAAGCACCGTCACCGCCAACCTGCTGCGTGATGGCGCGATCTTCCTGGGCAAGGCCAATCTGGACGAGTTCGCCATGGGTTCGTCCAATATGACCTCGGCCTATGGCGCGGTGACCAATCCCTGGACCCGCCACGGCGACAATCGCGCGCTGGTCCCCGGCGGCTCCTCCGGTGGATCGGCCGCGGCCGTGGCCGCCCGCATGGCGTTGGGTGCCACTGCCACCGACACCGGCGGTTCCATCCGTCAGCCAGCGGCGTTCTGTGGCATTGTTGGCATCAAGCCGACCTATGGCCGATGCTCGCGCTGGGGCGTGGTGGCGTTCGCCTCGTCGCTCGACCAGGCCGGCCCCGTTGCCCGCACCGTGGAAGATGCAGCCATCCTCCTCGGCTCGATGTCGGGCTTCGATCCGAAGGACAGCACGTCGGCCGACATGCCGGTGCCGGACTTCGCCGCCGCCTGCAAACGCGGAGTTAAAGGCCTGCGCATCGGCGTGCCGCGCGAATACCGCATGGAAGGCATGGCGCCGGAGATCGAGGCGCTGTGGCAGCAGGGCCTGGCCTGGCTGCGGGAGGCTGGCGCCACCATCGTGGACGTCTCGCTGCCGCACACCAAATACGGCCTGGCCACCTATTACATCGTGGCGCCCGCCGAAGCGTCGTCCAACCTCGCCCGATACGACGGCGTGCGCTACGGCGCGCGCAGCGACGGCCATGACCTGACGGAGCTATACGAGAACACCCGCGCCGACGGTTTTGGGGCAGAGGTAAAGCGCCGCATCATGATCGGCACGTATGTGCTCTCGGCCGGCTACTACGACGCGTATTACCTCAAGGCGCAGAAGGTCCGCGCATTGATTCTCAAGGACTTCACTGATGTTTTCCGCGATGTCGATGCGCTGGTGACGCCGGCCACCCCCACCGCCGCGTTTGGCCAGGGCGACAAGATGGACGATCCCATCACGATGTATCTCAACGACGTGTTCACCGTACCAGTAAACATGGCGGGGCTTCCGGGTCTGGCGCTACCCACCGGGCTCGATTCCACCGGCCTGCCACTGGGATTGCAGGTGATCGGCAAAGCCTTCGACGAGGAAACGGTGTTTGCGGTCGGTGCCGCATTGGAACGCGCAGCCGGCTTCACGGTGCTGCCCTCGCTGCGCGCAGGAGCCTGATCACATGGCGATGGACCTAAAGGCGAAGACCAAGATCGAACTGGACAATCTGGTTCGAAATTATGCCGCGGCTGGCAAAACCAACGATCCTGTCTATCTCAGCGTTCTCGAGGAACGAAGCCTTCGCCAGGACCATGGTCTGCTGATTCAAAACTCGAAAGACGTCGTGGTTTTGGCGGCCAGTCAAAGAAGGTTTGTCGGCTACGACGAACTGGCAAAGGCAAGCGGCATTCCCTGGAGCAAGGCGTATGTCGGCCTTAGCAGTCATCTTTGGCACCTTGCCAACATTGGCAGCAAGCGGGGGTGGGGCATATTGACGGCCATCGTTGTCAACAAGGAGAACGTTGCCACGGGCAAGTTGGATGACGGCGCTATGAAAGGTTTCATCCAGGCCGCACGGGACCTGAACTTGGATGTTGGAACGGACCACGAGGCATTCCTTCGTGGTCAGCAGGAGCAGATATTTTTGGCTGCCGCGGGAGGGTCGATCGCATGAGCTACACACTCGAAGGCAGCACCGGCACCTGGGAGATCGTCTGCGGCCTGGAAGTTCACGCCCAGGTTATTAGCAAATCCAAACTGTTCTCCGGGGCATCCGCCGAATACGGCGCCGAGCCGAATTCCCAGGTGAGTTTTGTCGATGCCGCGATGCCCGGCATGTTGCCCGTTATCAACCGCGAATGCGTGGCCCAGGCCGTGCGCACCGGTCTCGGCCTTGATGCGAAAATCAATCTCTGGAGCCGGTTCGACCGCAAGAATTACTTCTACGCCGATCTGCCGCAGGGCTATCAGATCAGCCAGTTCGCCCATCCCATCGTGGGCGAGGGCGAGGTTGAAGTGACCTTGACCGATGGCTCCACCAAGACGATCGGCGTGACCCGCCTGCATCTGGAACAGGATGCCGGAAAGAGCCTGCATGACCAGGACCCTGCTCGAAGCTTCATCGATCTCAACCGCTCCGGCGTGGCACTGATGGAGATCGTCAGCGAGCCCGATATCCGCTCGCCCGAGGAAGCCGGCGCGTATCTGACGAAACTGCGCCAGATCCTGCGCTATCTCGGCACCTGCGACGGCAATATGGACGAAGGCTCCATGCGCGCCGACGTCAACGTGTCGGTTCGCAAACATGGCGAGCGGTTCCGCACGCGTTGCGAGGTGAAGAACGTCAACTCTATCCGGTTCGTCATGCTGGCAGTAGAGGCGGAGGCGAAGCGGCAGATCAGCGTGTGGGAAGACGGTGGCGAGGTGATGCAGGAAACCCGTCTGTTCGACCCCACCCGCAACGAAACCCGCTCAATGCGCTCGAAAGAGGACGCGCACGACTATCGCTACTTCCCTGATCCGGACCTGCTGCCGCTGGTGCTCGATGCTGATTGGGTGCAGAGCCTGAAAGCCAAGCTGCCCGAATTGCCTGACGCCAAGACCGCCCGATTCGTGGCCGATTATGGGCTGTCGGCGTATGACGCGCGCATCTTGGTGATGGAACAGGCGACTGCCGATTTCTATGAAACGGTGGCCAAAGGACGCGACGCCAAGCTCGCCGCTAACTGGATGATGGGTGACTTCTTTGCCGCCCTGAACCGCACCGGCACGAGCATCGAAACCACGCCGGTCAGCGCCGCTGCGTTGGGCGAGTTGATCGACCTGATCACCGACAAGACCATCAACGGCCGCATCGCCAAGGAGGTCTTCGAGGCGATGGTGGAAACCGGCCAAAAGCCAAATACGATCGTGGAAGAAAAAGGCCTGCGCCAGGTCACCGACACCGGCGCCATCGACGCCGCCGTGGATGCGGTGCTGGCCGCCAACGCCGATAAGATCGCGGCCTACAAAGCGGGTCAGGACAAGCTGTTCGGCTTCTTCGTGGGCCAGGTGATGAAGGCGATGGCCGGGAAGGGTAATCCTGCACTGGTCAACGAAGCCTTGAAGCAGAAGCTGGCATGAAGCGGCGGGCCCTCCTTACCGGATTTATTGCGGGGGGGCTCGCCGGTCCGGCCCGTGCCCAGTCTTCACTGGTCCAGGCACCCACTTCGATGTCGTTGCTGACCTATCATCGCTTCCATCCCAGCGCATCGACATCAGCCACCATCGTCAGCACGCCGATGTTCGCCGGCCAGATGGCGTGGCTGGCGGCCAATCACGTGCGGGTCGCACCCCTGCGTGAATCGCTGTCGCTCGCGCACGGCACAAGCGTCCCCGGCCCCGTGGTCGCCATTTCAGCCGACGATGGCTGGCGTTCGGTCTATACCGAAATGTTCCCCATCCTGCGCCAGTATGGCTTTCATGCGACGCTGTTCATCAACCCGCCCGCCATCGGCCAGGGCGGCGCCTACCTCACCTGGCCGATGATCGCCGAAATGGTAAAATCCGGTTTTGTCGATGTGCAGCCGCACACGCTGAGCCACCCCAACTTCAACACCGAACGCGCCAGACGCGATTCTGCCGCCTTTCAGGCCTATCTCGATCACGAGATTGCCGCCAGCCGCACCACGATCACAGCCAATCTCGGCCTGCGCGCGGATCTGCTGGCCTGGCCGTTCGGCATCCACGACGCGCAGTTGGAAGCCGTCGCCCAGAACGCCGGCTTCGCCGCGGCGTTTGCCCTCGGCTCCAGCCCCGTCGTGACAGGCAGCCCGGACTTCGCCCTGCCGCGCTATCAGATTTACGAAACCGACAACGAGGCCCGCTTTGCTTGGCTCGTGGCTGGCAATCCTCGCCAGCACCTCAAGAAAGCATCGTCATGATCGAACTTTGGACCTGGAACACCCCCAACGGCCGCAAAATCTCGGTGGCGCTGGAGGAAATGGGCCTTCCCTACAGCGTACACACGGTCAACATTGGCAACGGCGAGCAATTCAACCCGGAGTTCCTGGCGTTCAGCCCGAACAACCGCATCCCCGCGATCAAAGACCCCGCCGGCCCCGACGGCAAGTCGATCGGCGTCTTCGAATCGGGCGCAATCCTGCTCTATCTCGGCCAGAAAACCGGAAAATTCTGGCCGTCCGACATCCGCGGCCAGGTCTCGGTGCTGGAGTGGCTGATGTGGCAGATGGGCGGCTTCGGCCCGATGCCCGGCCAGGTGCATCACTTCCTGCAGGTGGAGAACGAGACCGACCGCAAATACGGCTTGGAGCGCTACAGCAAGGAGACCAGGCGCCTCTACGGCGTGGCCGATCGCCGTCTGGCCGAAGTTGAGTTCTTCGCAGACGCGATCTCCATCGCCGACTTCGCGATTCTGGGCTGGGCCTGGCGCCACGAACGCCACCTGATCGATCTCGCCGAATTCCCCAACGTGAAGCGCTGGTACGAAACTATGATGGCTCGCCCCGCCACAAAGCGCGGCTTCGACATCGCGCTGAGCTGATCGATGCCGGGAGGGCGCGCGCGTCCCTCCGCATCCCACCATTTGACGCCGCCTTCGCATCTGCCTAGAGTAAGTCTACAAACGTTGTGTGTTTGAATAAGGTCGCGATTGAGTGCGCTCCCTCGGCGGAGGGGTGGCCGAGCGGCTGAAGGCAACGGTTTGCTAAATCGTCATACGGGTTAAACCGTATCGTGGGTTCGAATCCCATCCCCTCCGCCAAATTATCGCAGAAAACTGTGATTGTTTTCTGAAATCATCCCCTTCTCCTTCCCCTCCAAATATCTGCGCTTGGGTTGGGATCTCTCGGGACGTAAGCGCGTCCGATTAGGGTCGCGTGCAGATTTTGCCGGGATCGCTAGGAAGCAGAAGGGCTGCCTTGCGACCGCTACCGTGAGAAGCAGAAACCGCTCTGCGTCAAGGAGCGACGTCCAATTCGCGAATGTCCAGTTTGGTGTGGCGTCCCGCAAGCCAGTGAGCGAGCGCCTTGCCTTGCCTCATCGCGGGACGTTCCACCAGGAGG
>JAYTHH010000198.1:0-15671 GCA_043732745.1 Rhodospirillales bacterium | reverse complement strand
ACACTTGGTCTCCGACCAGTCAGGTGATTCGGCCCACCAAACAAGGACCTGTGGCAGGAAGCTGACGGTTCTTTCCGTCAGATTTCTACCACTAGGGACAGACTATCTTTCTCCGGTGCAGCCATTGGCGTGGATATCGGGGGCACTTCGATCGAGCTGGGTGCCGTGACGCCGGACGGGCGCATTCTCGCAACTGACGTTCTGGCCTTTGCCGCCTTCCACGATTTCGCGTCTTTCGTCGGTGCGCTGGCAGCGTCGGTCCGGGCGCTGCCAGCGAACCGGCTCCGGTATCCCGTTCGCCATCCTGCGCGGGCAATCGGTCAGCGAGGCGCTGCTGGCCCGCGTCTCGCTTCGGTTGGCGGCCACCGGCAACGCAGCGGGATGGCTTGGCGCCGCGGTAGCAGCGAAGAAGGCGGCGGCACGGAAGACAAACCCGTCTGAACAGCCTTAGATAGCGACCATGCCGCAGCGTCCTCCCAAAACCCCGCTTGCGCGGCCCCTGCTCACATCCCCGCGTCCGCGCATGCGCGATATCGCCGATCTCGCAGGTGTCTCGGTGGCCACCGTCAGCCGCGCGCTGTCCGGCTCGCCGTTGGTGGTGGAGGAGACGCGGCTGGCGGTGGAAAGCATCGTTCGCCAGACCGGCTATACCATCAACCACGCCGGCCGCGGCCTGCGGCTGCAGGCCAGCCGACAGATCCTGGTGCTGCTGCCGACCATCGCCAATTCATTCTTCGCCGAAATCGTGCAGGGCGTGGACGCCGAGGCGCAAAAGGCCGGCTACGGCATTCTGGTCGGCAGCACCGAAGGCTCGGCGTTACGCGAAGACACGCTGGCGCGCCAGCTTCTGTCAGGCGCCGTCGACGGGCTGGTGATCCTGACGGGCCGCGTCCCCGCCATCCTCGCCGGCACCGATTTCGCCAGCCGGCTGGTGATGGTGTCCGAGGAGGGCGGCTGCGGCATCGAGACCATCGGCATCGACAACGAAGCGGCGTCGCGGGAGGCTACCGCCTATCTGATCGGGCTCGGGCACCGCCGCGTTGGCCATATCGCCGGCCCCGACGGCAACATTCTAACCCGCCAGCGCCTGGCCGGATTTCGGGCGGCGTGTTGCGCGGCCGGGCTAGGCGCGGCGCAGACCGGCGTTGCCAGCGGCGATTTCAGCGTGGCGTCCGGCAGCCATGCCATGGCGCAACTTCTGGCGCGCGACGCCCCCACCGCCGTGTTCTGCGCCAACGACGATATGGCACTCGGCGCCATGGCCGAGGCTCGGGTCCAAGGGCTGCACATCCCGGACAACCTTTCGGTGGTGGGATTCGACGACCTCCCCTATGCCGCGTTCTTCGACCCCCCGCTGACAACGATCTGCCAGCCGCGAAGGCGGTTTGGGGAACTGGCCGCCGAAACACTCATCAGCGGCTCCGTGGGTCCCCGAGCCAGGCTACCCTACCAACTCATCATCCGTGCCAGTGCAGTCGCCCCGTAGGATGGACGAAGTCCCACCATTCCAAATCCGTTCAGCGCAACCCTGCCACATTGATCGCCTGGGCGAGCTGGTCGAGCAGATCCCCAATCTGCTCCACCTCCGCGCCATCGCTGCCGCCAATCCCCCTGCTCACAAACTGCCCACGGTCACGCAGCGCTGGCTGCGCGGGGTTCGCGGGAATGATCTGCCAGTCGGCTGCCAGCGTGCCGCCTCCGTTGCGCAAAACATCCAGCCGGGACACGTTGATCACAATACGATAAGACGGCGTCTGGGCCTGGGCGCGGTTGACCACCAGCGCGTCCGCCCTTCGGTCGGCGAGGCGTTGCGTGATGCGGTCGCCCACCTGCAGAGACAGCCGGCTTGCCCAGCGCCCGGTGCTGCTGCGGTCCAGAACGGCGCCGTCGCGCACCAGCATGTCCTCATTGTCGAGCTCGTCGGGCAACGTGATGCGGGCGATCTCGATCACCACGGGATGGGCGGGCAGGGCGCCACCGGTCTTTTGCGCGGTTGGCACGGCCAAGGTGAACAGCGACAGCGCCGGCGCGGCACAGGCGGACAGCAGCAGCGTGGCGGCAGCGAAAGAAACCACAAGTATACGATGTGGCGTCATGGTTTGCGCCCGGTCAGCAGAAGTTGCGGGTTATGCTCAACATCGTTGGCAAATCCCCGCAGCGAGGAGGCAGTCGTTGCGAGGTCGCGCAGGATCTGTTCGAAATTGATCCGGGTGGCAGCACGGGGCGCAGTGAGGCTGGCCAGATTGACAATTAGCTCCCGGGTCTGTGCCACGGTCTGATTGGAATTGACCAGAAGTCGACTCAGTTCGGCACCCCGCTGGTCCATTTGGCGTTCGCCGGTGTTCGCAAACTTGCTGATATCCACGAGGGTGGCGTCCAGCCGGGTCTGAAGTGCCTTGATGGTCTGGTTGGTGGTCTCTATCGCCTGCGCCGAGCGATCGGACGTGGAGAGCAGGCTGGCCAGTAGGGGCGGCAGGTCGTGATCCAGCTTGTCGGACAGGCCGCGCATGCTTTGCAGAGTGGCCTGTCCGTTCTCTGCCAACTCGCGCCACGGCACCTGGCTCAGCTCGTCCTTGGCGCGCTGGATCGGTGACTGCTTGGTGGGGATTTCCACCAGATTGGTGAGATTGGCATGCAGCTCGGCTGGTGTGGACTGGTCGAAGTCAAGATCGATGACGGCCTGCCCGGTGACGAAGCTCTGCGTGTCCAACTGCGCGCGCAGTCCGCGCTCGATCATGGTCGAAAGCTTCATCGGATCAGCGGTCCCGTCCGTGGACAGGCGCGAGGTGTTGGGCTGTAAGGTGACGGTCACGGGGATGAACGCAGTCCGGCTGGCGGGGTCGTAGGTGATGCCGATTGTCTCCACCGCGCCCACCCGAACGCCGCGGAATGTGACGGGGGAGCCGATCGTGAGGCCGCTGACCGAGTCCTTGAAGACGATGGCAGCGCGGATCGACGGGTTGAAGATCTGCAGGTGGCCGAAAAGAAACACGGCCAGAATGGCCAGCGCAGCGCCGCCGAGCACGAAGCCGCCGATCATCATGTTTCGATTTGCATTCATGGCGTTGCCCTCTCTACTGGCTCTCGTGTCCCGCCAGCTTCCACTGGCTCGGCCTGCTTCGTCTGCTCACGCCGCATGAACGCCTTCACCTGCGGATTTTCGCAGGTGTCGCGCAGCGATTTCGGTGAGCCGTAGGCGATGGCGGTCTTGGTTTCGGCGTCGAGGAACACGCCGTCATCGGCGATGGCGAACAGGCTGGGCAACTCGTGGCTGACCATGATGATGGTGGCGCCAAGCCCGTCGCGCAGATTGAGAATAAGGTCGTCGAGCCGGCTGGAGGTGATGGGGTCGAGGCCGGCGGAGGGCTCGTCGAGAAACAGAACGTCAGGGTCGAGCGAAAGGGCGCGAGCGAGGCCGGCGCGCTTGCGCATGCCGCCGCTGATCTCGGAGGTTCGCAGATCGGCGGCGTTGTCCAGTCCCACCAAGCCCAGCTTCAGGCGAACAAGCCGATCTATGGCGGTGGCTGGCATTTTGGTGAACATCTGCATCGGCAGCGCTACGTTCTCGCCAACCGTCATGGCACTCCAAAGCGCGCCGCTTTGAAACAGAACGCCAAACCTTCGGCCGATCTCGGTGCGCCGTGCCTCGCTGTCGCCCCAATAATCCTCGCCATCCACCATGATGCTGCCGGCCTGCGGGCGCAGCAGGCCGATCATTGATTTCAGTACCGTGCTCTTGCCGCAGCCGCTGCCGCCCATCACGGCGAAGATGCTGCCGCGGCGCACGTTGAAGCTGAGATTCTGCTGGATGATCTTGGGGCCAAAGCCGAGCGTGAGATCGCGCACGTCGAACAGCCTGTCCTGCGGGGAACTGGCCATAATCTAGATCCCCGCCATGTCGGCGATGACGGCGAACACCGCATCGAGCGCGATCACGCCCACGATGCCGACCACCACGGCCGAGGTGGCCGCCCTGCCGACATCGGCGGAACTGCGCCCGGCCTGGAGGCCGATCCGGCAACTGGTGGTGCCGATCAGAATAGCAAACGCGATGCTTTTGGCGAAGCCGAACACGAACTGGTCGAGCGGCACGGCGCCGAAGGTCTGATGGAGGAAGTTGGCGGCGCTGATGTTCAGCATGGCGGTGGCGACCACCATGCCGCCGAAGATGCCGACCAGGCAGCCATAGAGGTAGAGCAGCGGCATCGTGAACACCAAGGACAGGATGGACGGTAGCAGGATGTAGTCGCTGGTGGGGATGCCGATCACCTTCAGCGCGTCGATCTCCTCATCGCCTTGCATGGTGGCGATGCGCGCGGCATAGGCCCCCCCGGTGCGGCCGGCCATGACGATGGCGGTCATCACGGACACCATCTCGCGCACCAGCGCCAGCCCCACGAGGTTGGCCACATACAGCCCGGCGGCGAATTTGCGCAACTGGGCGGCGCCGACGAAAGCCAGGATGGCGCCGATCAGGAAGTTCACCACGCTGACGATGAGCAGCGCCCGAGGCCCGGCATCGAAGATATTGGCCCACAGATCCACCGGGCGCATGCGGGCACGGCCGAGCACAGCGGCCACGGCGCCGCGCGCGGCGGTGCCAACCAGGGTGCTGAGGGTTCCTGTCTCCTCCAGCAGGCCGATGGTGCGGCTGCCGACCCAGCCCAGCGGTCCGGCGCGGGCGGGTTTGGGCTGGGGTGCTTCGGCTGCCTTGTCCGACAGCAGGCCGAGCAGCTTGCGGGCTGAATCGGGCAGGTCGGCCGTGTCGGCCTCGATGCCCGCGGCTGAGGCGGCACGGCGTGCATCCCACAGGAACGCGATCAGCCCGGTGTCCCAGCGCCGCACGGCCTGGATGTCGAAGGCGAGGGTCTTGCCCGCAAGGCCGGACAAGCCGTTAGCTGGAAAGGCCGGGATGGCGCCGGATTGCGCCAGCCAGTCGCCGGACAACGCCAGCCTGCCGCTCTCGATACGGAATGCTGGCGCGTCGGTGGTGGCAGCACTCATGTCCAGGCCTCCCCCAGCAAGAAATCGCCATGGCCGGATGCACCCGATCGGCTCGGGGCGAAGTTAACGGTGCGGAGCGTTATGGGGATTTGCACGGGGCTTCGATTGCTGTCTGCCGTCGCTCAATGAGAGTGAGCCGTTGGCCGTTCCGAACAAGGCCGAATTTTTTCGTGCTCGCAGCGTCTCCGAGCGCGAAACGGTCCGGCGGCTACCGCCTGTCTGGCCGCCTCTTGATCCAGATCGAACCCAGCCACGCCCGGCGGTGACACCAGCAGCCAGCCTGGAGCCATGCCGATCAATGGAAAAAAGGCAGTTTCATGAACGACTTGCAGGAACGCTTCATTGAGAACCGCGTGCTCGACGAGATCGGCGTCGGCGATACTGCAAGCCATACGCATACCGTCACCCAGCGGGATATCGACCTGTTCACCGAGGCGACCGGCGACATGAACCCCGCTCATGTCGACCCCGCCTCTGCCGCTGGTGACATGTTCCACCACGTCATCATCGACGGCATATGGGGCGGCGGGCTAATCTCGGCGGTGCTCGGCATGCAATTGCCCGGGCCGGGGACGATCTATCTCAGCCAGGAGCTGCAGTTCCGCGCCCCCGTCTCAATCGGCGACGTGATCACGGCCACCGTCACGGTGCATGAGAAGCGGCCTGAAAAGGGAGATCTGGTGCTGGACTGCGTGTGCACCAATCAGGACCAGCGCCGCGTCATCACCGGCCAGGCCGTGGTGCGGGCGCCGCGTGAGAAACTGCGGATCAAGGCGGTCATGACCCCCAGGATCAGCGTCGGCCGGCATGGCGGTATTGCCGCTCTGGTGGCGTGCGCGCTGTCCGGTCCGCCGCCGTTAGCAGGGATCGTGCATCCGGTGAATGCCTTGTCGCTGCGCTCGGCGCTGGAGGTGGTGCAGCTTGGCATGATCGTCCCGGTGCTGGTGGGGCCCAAGGTGGCCATCCGCGCGCTGGCGGTGCGCGAAGGGCTGGAACTGGGTGCGTCCGCGTGGTCGATGCGCCCGATGCGGCAGCTTCGGCCGCCCGCGCGGTGGCGATGGCGCGCGGGCTCGAGGTGGCGATGCTGATGCAGGGTGATCTGCACACGGATATCCTGATGCACGCTGTCCTGTCCGGTGTCGGCGGCTTGCGCACCCAGCGCCAGGTGAGCCATGTATTCGCGCTGGACGTGCCTGGCCATCCCCGCCTGCTGCTGCTCACCGACATGGCCATCAACATCGCGCCGAATCTGGTCGAGAAGGCTGATATCGTGCAGAACGCCATCGACTGCGCCCATGTCATCGGCATTGCCTGTCCTCGCGTGGCGATCCTGGCGGCAGTGGGGACTGTGAACCCACGCATGCCATCTACGGTGGACGCGGCGGCGTTGTGCAAAATGGCCGATCGCGGGCAGATCACCGGCGGTTTGCTGGACGGGCCGCTGGCGTTCGACCATGCCGTCAATGCCGCCGCCGCCGGCGAGACGGGGATCGTGTCGGAGGTCGCGGGCCGGGCGGACATCCTGGTGGTGCCCGATCTGGAGGCTGGCAACATGTTAGCCAAAGAGCTGATCTACCTGGCCGGGGCCGAGGCGGCTGGAGTGGTGCTGGGCAGCAGCGTGCCGATCGTGCTGACCAGTCGGGCCGACAAGGCCGGCATGCACTTGGCATCATGTGCGCTCGGCGTGCTGATGGCCCGCGCGGGCCAGCCGTCATGAGCCGGGCGGTTCTGACGATGAACGCCGGCTCCTCCAGCGTGAAGTTCGCGCTGTTCGTGGGGGCCGGTCTCGCGTGCACCTTGCGGGGCGAAATCGAAGATCTTGGCGCGGACCCACATTTTCGTGCCGCTGATCCTCACGGTGTAACACTGGTCGAACGCCGCTTTGAGGGTGCTGCAGGCGGGTTCGACGCGGTTCTGCACGCGCTGCTGGATTTCGTGGACGACCACCTGGGGGACGCCCAGCTCGCGGCGGTCGGCCATCGCGTGGTCCATGGCGGCGCCGATCATGGGGCGCCGGCACGGGTGACGCCCATCCTGCTGGCGGCGCTAGCGGCGCTGACCCCGCTGGACCCGCTGCACATGCCGCTCAATCTCGCGCCGATCCGCGCGGTGGCGGCGGCGCGCCCCGGTCTTGCGCAGGTCGCCTGCTTCGACACTGCATTTCATCACGACATGCCCGAGATGGCCCGGATCGTGCCAATCCCGCGTGCCTTGGCCGGCAGACTGGTGCGGCGATACGGGTTCCACGGACTGTCCTACGAATATATCGCCACGCGCCTGGTCGAAGTGGCGCCGAAGCTGGCTGCCGGACGGGTGATCGTGGCGCATCTCGGCTCCGGCGCCAGCCTCTGCGCCATGCTGGGCGGCCGCAGCATCGAGACCACCATGAGCTTCAGCGCGCTTGACGGGCTGGTGATGGCCACACGCTGCGGCACCATCGACCCCGGTGTGCTGCTGTATCTCGGCCAGCAGGGACGCAGCGTGTCGGATATCGAGGACATTCTATATCGCCGCTCCGGTCTGCTCGGCGTGTCCGGCATCAGCGGCGATGTCAGGGTGCTGCTGGCCAGCGCCGATCCACATGCCCGGGTTGCGCTGGATCTGTTTGTCTATCGCATCGTTGGCGAGATCGGCCGATTGGCGATGGCGCTGGGTGGGCTCGACGGCATCGTGTTTACCGCCGGCGTGGGCGAACATGCGGCCCCGGTGCGCGAGGCGGTCTGCGCCCGGCTGGCTTGGCTGGGCGCGTCGCTCGACACGATCGCCAACGACCGCAGCGACTCGCGCATCAGCCTGGCCGACAGCGCCATCGAGATTCGCGTCATCGCAACCGACGAGGAAACCATGATCGCCCGCCACACCGCGCGCCTGACGGCGATCTCCACGGAGAAACAGGCATGAGCGCGGCATTAAGCTTCAATCTCGCCGGCTGCGCACGCGCTTTTGCCGTGGCCGGTCCCACCTTGGCCGCCACCTATGTCAATGAGAAGGCGGTGACCTATGTGCGCGCCGTGACGGAGCCCTTGGGCGTGTGAGCGACGGCGCCAGCGCAGGACGGCATGGTGCTGACGCTCGGCTGAACCAAGCTCGGCGCATGGCTGTCACGCCGGCAGCCCCGCTTCCCGCGTCTCGCGAACCTGCGATGTTCTATTGAGTATCGTCACGGGACCGCGCCAGATGACATCCGAATATGCCGCTTCTGCCACACCGGCGATGGCTCTTGAACGGCGGGTGCGGTCGAACGTGGTGCGGCTGGCGATTGCCCAGGCGCTGGCCGGCGCCAACGCGTCGGTCATCTTCGCCACCGGCTCGATCATCGGCGTGATTATGGCGCCCGATCCGTCCTTGGCAACGGTGCCGCTGTCGGTGTTTGTGGTCGGCATGGCTGCGGGCACCCTGCCCACGGGCTACATTGCCCGCACCCGAGGCCGGCGCGCGGCGTTCATGTTCGGCACCGGCAGCGGCATTCTCACTGGCCTGATCGCAGCGGTGGCAGTGGTCCTCGGCTCGTTCGGCCTGTTCTGCGTCGCAACCCTGTTCGGCGGGCTGTATGCCTCGGTGGTGCAGAGCTTCCGCTTCGCCGCCGCCGACGGCGCCACGCCGGCGTTCCGGCCGCGCGCCCTGTCCTGGGTGATGGCGGGTGGCGTCTTTGCCGGCGTGATCGGGCCACAGCTCGTCACCTGGACGATGGATCTCTGGCAGCCCTATCTGTTCGCGGTCAGCTATCTGGCACAGGCCGGCGTGGCGCTGGTCAGCATGATCGTGCTGGCCGGCGTCGATGTGCCCAAGCCGAAGCCGGCCGATCACGCCGGTGGCCGCCCCCTCGGCGTGATCGCGCGCCAGCCACGCTTCGTGGCGGCGGTCATCTGCGGCATCGTGGCACAGTCGATGATGAACCTGGTCATGACGTCGGCCCCCTTGGCGATGCGGATGTGCGACCTGCCGATCGTGTCGTCGAATTGGGCGATCCAGTGGCATATCGTGGCGATGTACGGGCCGAGCTTTTTCACTGGCGCCTTCATCGCCCGCTTCGGCGCGTCGCGTGTGGTAATGGCCGGCATGGCGATCACCGCACTGGCGGCGGTGGTGGGCCTCTCTGGGATCACCGAGACGCATTTCTTCGTGACTCTGATCCTGCTTGGCCTCGGCTGGAACTTCGGCTTCGTGGGCGCGTCGGCGATGGTGCTTGAGACGCACTCCCCGCAGGAGCGCACCCGGGTACAGAGCTTCAATGACTTCCTGGTGTTCGGCGTCACCGCCCTGGGATCGTTCTCCTCGGGCCAGCTACTCGCACTGCACGGCTGGCAATCGGTGTGCTGGGTCGTCTTCCCCCCGATGGCCATAGCTGTCCTGGTCCTGTCGGCAACCGGCAGCCTACAACGACGGACCCTCGCCTCGTAGGATTGACGAAGTCCACCATCCCTCCACTCATGCAGAACGCCGGACCAAGTCCCCCCTACCGATCCCCAGCCCGTCCCGAAATCTACGCGTGCCAAGGTGCCACACGCCGATCAACGGCGCCGACCAACGAAGTTAGCCCGATCGCCAGCGGCATAAGAATGAAAATCGGCACGAACACCGTCGCCGTGTCGAAGTCGCTTGTAGGGTTTACAATAATCCCGCCCAGACCCGAAATTGCAGTGAAGAACTCGGCGATCACCACCACCACCACCGCCCACCCGATGGCCAGCATCACTACCTGCGGTCGAACAGCGGTTCGGGGAGTCTTGCCAGATCGCGCTGCTGTGGCAGACGCTCGATGCGCATCCAGACATACGAAAGATCCGACACCGTGGCCCACAGCAGTCCTGACATCGCATCGTTGCATTCCACCGCGTAACGGCCGGTGACGTGGAAGTTCATCCGGTTCAGGTCGCTGAAGAACAGCGGATCAAGATCGAAATCCACCGGCCCGCAGCTTTGGCGCGTGGGGTTGGGAGATCCTGGAATCGCGTATTAGCCAGTCCACGCCGAGTTGCAGGTTTCGAGATGGTTTCAATGTGCGATGGATGCGCGCGTTGGATCCGGTTAAGCATTGGCCTGTTCTAGATCCAAAAAACAAGTCGTGTGAACATCATTGTTCGCACCTCATAGTCTACGCCGTTATGTTGAACAAACGGTTAAAGCTTCGGGCGCGGGCGCGTGTCTACGTTCGCCGTATGTCAACTTGAGCCGTCACGTGGCCTACTGAACGCTAAATGCGACGTCCATTGGGTGCAGCGCGTCACCGTTGATCGGCAGAATGTCCTGCGGACACGCTGACATCACCACGATGCAATCCATGTCGGCGCGGAGCGCCACGTGGTCGCCGGGCTGGCACGTGGGCGCCAGCCATTCCACGCCGAGGTCCTGGCGCACCGGAATGTTCATCCACAGGTTCAACGGCTGCGGGACCTCCGGCGCCACGCAGCCGATCGCCGCCATCGCCAAGCGCAAATTGTCGGCGCAGTTGTCGTGATAGCCATGATGGCCGAGCGTGAGATAGCGATACAGGTCGCAGGCGGCCATCAGCGTGTCGTGCACGCCGAGCGAACTGTCCTCGGTCAGCGTCATGATCGGGCGGCGCCGGTTGCTGGCCAACGGATCGCCGACACGGGGCGTGATGCGGTTGATGGCGGCGCGGCCGTGCTCCCACGACATGAATTCGAAGGGGTTTTCGGCTGAGAACGCCCAGGCGTCGCAGACCTGCGTGCCGTGGGTGTTGACGATGCGTATGGTCTGCCCCGCGGCCACACGCACGGCACGGCCTTCGCGCGCCGGCACGGTATACACACGGCCCGGCTCGGGCGTGCCGTCCGGCGAGATGGGCGAGGCGAGGGTGCCGTTCACGGCGCAAGGTTCGCAGTTCAGTCGCGGCAGGCGGTATGCGGTCACGGTGCTGTCCTGGTTCAGGGGGTCTGTGTGGTCACGCCGCGCGGACGCAGCCAGCGCCTCTTCGGCGTGCCCATTATTGCGGTGGACGAGACGTGCAAATGGCGGGATGCCGAGCGCTCCACGCTGGCCAGCACACTCCGAATGGTCTCGGTCATGGCGAGATAGATCAGCGCACAATAGAGATACACCGAAAAATCGAAGGTGCGGGCGAAGATGAAGCGGGTCTGGCCCATCAGGTCGAGCAGCGTCACGATGGCGGCCAGCGCGCTGGCCTTGATCAGCGTGATCAACTCGTTGCCCATGGGGCGGATGGCCACCAAAAGCGCCTGTGGGAACACCACCTTGAGGGTGATCGCGGTGCCCGACAATCCCAGTGCCTGAGCCGCCTCGATCTGGCCTTTCGGCACCGCCGAAATGGCGCCGCGCATGATCTCGGACTGGTAGGCGGCGGTGTTGAGCGTAAAGGCGAAGATGCAGCAGAAATACGCCTCACGGAAAAAATACCACAGCCCGACCGAGGTCAACTCGGCGCGGATCTCGCCGGCGCCGTAATAAACGAGGTAGAGCTGGCAGAGCAGCGGCGTCCCGCGGAAGAATGTGACGTAGCTGAGTGCTGTCTTGGACAGGAACCAGTTGCCCGACATGCGGGCACGGCAGATGGGATAGGCCAGGAAAAACCCCAGAACTGAGGAGGTCCCGATAACCTCGGCCGTAATGATCAGGCCGGAAATCAGCCGGCCTCCGTAATTGTTCAACAACTCGAAGTTGAACAGCAGCGGGAAGAAATTCTGCAGCGTCTCCATCATCAGGCGTAGGCCCTGTTGGTGCGGCGCTCGAAATGCGCCTGCACGGCGCCGGAGGCTATGCTGATCACGAGATAGAGCCCGGCCGCGATACAATAGAACAGCAGCGGCGAACGCGTGTAGCGCGATGCCTCGGACGCCGCGCGCAGCAGGTCCATCACTGCCAAGGTCGAGATCAGCGATGTGTCCTTCAGCAGGATCGTCCAGATATTGCCCAGGCCAGGCAAGGCGATGCGGAACAGTTGCGGGAGCACCACACGACGAAAGACCTGGCGGGGCGTAAGGCCAAGCGACTGCGCTGCTTCGATCTGGCCCTTGGCTACAGATTTGATAGCGCCCACCCACACTTCGCTGGAATAGGCCGCCACCACCACCGACAGCGCGATGACGCCGGCCACGAATGCGTTGAGTTCCACATGCGGTAGGCCGGCCAGCCGGCCGAGCCGGTCGATCAGCGCCTGGAACCCGAAATACACGAGAAACAGTGACAGCAGATCGGGAATGCCGCGGAAGAAGGTTGTGAAACCCTCGCACAGCCCCCGCATCACCGCGCTGCGCGAACCTTTCAGCACCGCCAGCAGCAGGCCGGCTCCGAAGCCGAACGGCACCGTGGCCACCGCCAGAGCGACGGTGACCAGGGCGCCTTCGAGCAGCAGATTGCCCCAGCCATCAGGACCGAAGATGAGGGCCAGGGAATGCATCTGTCAGCCCTTACTGGCCACGGATGTTGACCTTGAAATACTTCTTTTGAAGCGCGTCGAACGAGCCGTCTGCGTCGGCCTCGGCGATCGCTTTGTTGAACATCGCCTTCAGGTCGCTGTCCTCCGGGCGGAACGCAGCACCCACGCCGGGGCCGTGAATCTCGGGCACGCGCGTGATGGTGCCGAGGATCTTGCAGCAGCCCTTGCCCTGCTTGTCGATGAAGTCCTGTGTCACGATTCCGTCACCCATCACGTAATCGAGGCGGCCGCTGGCGAGATCCTGGTTCGGCTCGTCCTGCGTCGGATAAAGCTTGATCGTCGAATCCTTGTAGAACTTCTCAAGATAGTTCGCATGGATGGTGGAGGATTGCGTTCCGATCGACTTGCCCTTCAGGGCTGCCGGCGAGATGTCGGCCGATGCGTTGGCGGCGCCCGCTATCACCGGTGGCGTGGCGATGTACATGTCGGAGAAGGCCACCTTCTTGGCCCGCTCGGCGGTGATGTTCATGCTGGAGAAGATGACGTCGAACTTGCCGGCAAGCAACGACGGGATGACGCCGTCCCAGTCCTGGTTCTGGTAGGTGCAGGTCAGCTTCATCTTTCCGCACAGGATGTTGGCGTAGTCGACCTCGAAGCCGACGATTTCGCCTTTTGGGTTGATGCTCTCGAACGGCGCGTAGGTTGCGTCCATGCCGATGCGGATTGTCTTCCAATCCTTGGCCGAAGCTGGGGTCAGCGCGGTAGCGGCCAGCAGCGCCAGGGCGCCGAGCGTGATGCGACCAATTTTGGCGCCCGTCTTTGGGATCATGTCTTTCGAGATCATTCGTTTATCCTCTGTGGGTTGCGGCGCGGGCACGGAAGTTAAGCAAGACACATGCCGCCGTCGATGAAGCCGGCCCGATGCATCGTTGCGGGGTATCGGGCCGGTTGCCTCACCAATAGACACACCGCCTTTGCTACGATGTGGGCGGTTGGTCAAAAAGCATTGCATCTGCATGACATCCTGGCCAACGCAAAAATTTTGGAGAGCCCGATGATACCTGTCCCATCAGATTCCGCCGATCGTTCTCAAAGCGATGCAATCCTGACGCCGGGGCAGGTGTCGCTGGCGCAATGGCATTCGATTTATGAAGGCGGCACGCCGAGGTTGGCGGAATCAAGCTGGGCGGTGATCTCGGCCAGTGCGGCGGCGGTCGAACGTATCCTGGCGCGCCGAGTGCCGGTCTATGGCATCAACACCGGCTTTGGAAAACTCGCCTCGGTGCGGATAGCGGCGGAGGATCTCGGCACGCTCCAACGCAACATCGTGCTGTCGCATGCCGCAGGCGTGGGCGAGCCGATGCCGGTGCCGGTGGCGCGTTTGATGATGGCGCTGAAGCTGGCCAGTCTGGCGCAAGGTGCGTCTGGCGTGCGGCCTGAGACGGTGGCGATGCTGGAAGCCGTCCTGGCGAAAGGACTGACTCCGGTGATCCCATGCCAGGGCTCGGTCGGCGCGTCCGGCGATCTGGCGCCGCTCGCCCATATGACCGCCGCTTTTATAGGCACCGGTGATTTTTTTGTGGGCGGCGAAAAAGTGACTGCGTTGGAGGCACTGGCGGGCGTCGGCCTCGCGCCCCTGGTGCTGGCGCCGAAGGAGGGGCTGGCGCTGCTCAACGGCACGCAGTTCTCCACCGCCTATGCGCTGGGCGGGCTGTTTGCTGCCGAGACCCTGTTCCAGAGCGCGCTGGTCACCGGCGCGCTGTCGACCGACGCCGCCCGCGGCTCGGACACGCCGTTCGATCCGCGCATTCACGCGCTGCGCCGGCATCGCGGCCAGATCGAGGTGGCTGCCTCCCTGCGCCACTTGATGTCGGGCAGCGCCATCCGTGCCTCGCATCTCGAAGGCGACGAGAGGGTTCAGGACCCGTATTGCCTGCGCTGCCAGCCGCAGGTGATGGGCGCAATTCTCGACCTGCTGCGCCAGGCCGCCACCACCTTGGCCACCGAGGCCAATGGCGTGTCCGACAATCCGCTGATTTTCGCCGATACCGACGAGGCCCTGTCTGGTGGAAATTTCCACGCCGAGCCGGTGGCCTTCGCCGCCGACATGATCGCCATGGCGTTGTGCGAGATCGGCTCGCTGTCCGAACGCCGCATCGCCATGTTGGTCGACCCTGCTCTATCGGGCCTGCCGGCGTTCCTCACCCCACGCCCGGGGCTGAATTCTGGTTTCATGATCCCGCAGGTGACGGCCGCGGCCCTTGTCGCCGAGAACCGCCAATCCGCGATGCCCGCCAGCGTCGATTCGATCCCGACCTGCGCCAACCAGGAGGATCACGTCTCGATGGCCGCCCACGGCGCGCGTCGGCTGCTGCGGATGGCGGCCAATACCGGGGCGATCGTGGCGATCGAACTTTTGGCCGCGGCGCAGGGCTGCGATTTCTATGGCGAACTGGCGTCCAGCAGCCGGCTGGAAGCGGTGCGCGCTGTCACGCGAGCGCAGGTGCCGCATCTGGACGAGGACCGGCATTTCCATCCAGATATCGTAAACGCCATCGCCCTGATCGAAAGCGGGGCAATCATCCAGGCAGCAGGCGAGACCGAACTGCCGGTGGTGAGTGCCGATTGACCATCCAGATCGTTGACCTTCACTGTCGGCCAAATGATTTAAAAAAGAGGCAAGATCATGCGGCTATTTTTATTGTCCACGTTGTCTTTATTGATTGCCCTCGGCGCAACAGTCGGCAGGGCATGGCCCAACCAGCCGGCCTGACGAAATACAACACGCGCAACCCAACTGTCTGCGCGTCAATCAAAAGGTCCAAAGGTAAAGCCATCTCGGCCGAGGTGGCAAAGTAACTGAAAATCGCCGCCAGCGAGCATGAATGCCGCCGCTCAATATATCTGATCTATCCGATACGCGGCACATTCACCCACTAACAGTGCGCCAAGCCATTTCCGATCAATAATGACAAGGGGCGGAACTGATCGGAAACCGACGTCACCAACGCGCATAGCTCGTACTACGTCACCACGTTCGGTGACTGGCTCTGCGTCATGTCCGGTGATATCGGAACGGCTCGGCGCGAGGTGGCACCGCCGCAATGGGCGCGAGGCCGGCCATCGAAGGCCGACCTCGTCTTGGTTCAGTCCACCAGAGTCGCATCCAGCGTGATGTCCGCCCTCAGCAGCTTGGACACCGGGCAGCCGGTCTTGGCCTTGCGGGCGAGCTCTGTAAACTGTTCCACGCTTGCGCCGGGGATCTTGGCACGCAACGTCAGATGCACGGCGGTGATAGCGAACCCGTCGG
>JAYTHH010000197.1:0-5225 GCA_043732745.1 Rhodospirillales bacterium | reverse complement strand
GGTTCGGAAAACCTATTGGGCTGTGGTCGACGGTGGCCCGGCTGCCGAGAGCGGGGTGATCGACATGCCGCTTTCCAAGGTTTCAGACCGGGGCGGCTGGCGGATGCGGGCGGATCCGAAGGGCCAGGCTGCCATCACGCACTGGCGCGTGCTGGGACGCGGCGAGGGCTGCACCTGGCTGGAGCTTTCACCAAAGACCGGCCGCACGCATCAGTTGCGCGTTCACAGCGCCGGTGCCGGATGGCCGATCCTGGGGGACCCACTCTACGGCAAGCCAGGGCCGGGACTGCATCTGCTGTCCCGTGCGCTGGAATTAAATGAGACGGTGAAGGCCACGGCGCCACCGCCCGCCACGATGCAGGCGGCGTTGAAACGATGCGGCTGGACGTAGGTCGGGCAACGCCCGACATTTGGAGCAACGTCAACCCAGAATGAACCACACGCGAAAAACCATCGTCTCCACCCAGGTCTGACGCACCAGACCGGAGAGACGCAGCGCCGAGAGCCGCCGCCGCAGCCCGCCCTGCAACGCGCCTTGCAGCAGCAGAACCTCCGCCCGCGCACGCCCCGTCATCAGGTCCGGCTGGGCCGCCAGCGCTGTCACGTTCTGCCGCAGCACACCCATGAACGCCTGCGGCCCCCGCTTCAGCACGCCCACCGCGCGATGCGCCATCGAGCGTGGCGCCCCCACTGCATTGCCGCCATGCTGGCGATAGAGAATAACCGGCTCCGGGTCCTGGATCAGCTGCCCGCCCACCGCCGTCACCAGCAGATAGCACCACCAATCGTGCTGCGTGGCGGTGGACGGCGTGCTTGCCGCCACCAGCCGCGCCGCCAGGTTGTTCAGCATCACCGTGCAGCCGGTTGCCACGTTCTGCGTCAGCGCCGCGGGAAACGCGCCGTCATGCGAGGCCAGCACCGAAAGCCCAATCTGATTCAGATGCGAATCAACCAAAATCTGTCGCGCGCAATACAAGACCGGGCATTCCGCCGGAACGCCGGCCAGCGCTGCGAGCCCCCGTTCCAGCTTGTTCTGCAGCCACACATCATCCTGATCGGCGAACGCCACGGCATCGTCCTGCGCCAGCCAATTGGACACAGCGCGCAGCAAGGCATGAAAACTCGCTGCTGGCCCAACATTGCCCGACGGCCCCGGAACCTCCACACAGCGCCCCTGCCCGGCCCGAGCCGCAAATTTCGCCATCACCGATTTTGTGCCGTCGTGCGACCCGTCATCGCGCCAGTACAGCACCCAGTCCTGATGAGTCTGGCTCAGCAGGCTGTCCAGTTGCGCACGCAGGAACGGGTCGCCGTTGAAGGTCGACAGCAAGATCGCGACGCGCTGGTCCTGTGGACGAATAGACATGGCCAGTTCCCGCAGTCGTTACGGGACTCTCCTAAAAGCGCCGTGTGCGCCGAAAACGGTGTCGATCGTCTTTTTCAGGCTAGCGTCCCATGCCGGTAGCTGCACACCGAAAACATCACCGATCCGGCCGCAGTCCAGCCTGGAATCCGCCGGCCGCCTCGCCGGCGTCGGCCAATCCGCCGTGCCGATTGCTTCAATCTCAGGCACCGGTGCCCCATGCGGCGCGGCATGGCGGAATATTGCCGCAGCAAACCCATGCCAGCTTGTGAAGCCAGACCCGGCGGCATGAAATACGCCTTGATAGGAGTCGCTCCACCCATCGCGTTCGATCATTGCCGCGATCGTGATGATGGCCTCGGCGAGATCATGGGCGTTGGTCGGGTTGCCGATTTGATCAGCCACCACCCGCAGCTTCGGCATGCGCTGCGCCGCATTGAGCATGGTCAGCAGGAAATTGCGGCCCACGGCGGAATATACCCACGACGTCCGCAGCACGATGCTGCGCGGATGCGCCGCCAGCACCGCCTGCTCACCGGCCAGCTTGGTGGTCCCATACACGCCCGTTGGGCTCGGTGCATCGGTCTCTACATAGGCCGCGCCCTTGGCGCCATCGAACACGTAGTCGGTCGATACATGAATCAGTGGAATGCCGGCGTGCGCGGCATAGTCCGCCAGCAGCTTCGGCCCCAGACGATTGGCACGATCGGCCGCATCGACCTCGCTCTCGGCCTTGTCGACGGCGGTGTAGGCCGCCGCGTTGACGATCATGCGCGGCGCGATCGCAGCGAGAATGTCACCAATGGCGCCCGGCGCGTCGAAATCCAGCTCCGGCCGACCGATGCGCCGTACCGGCAGACCGCCGGCCGCCAGTTCCAGACAGGTCGCCAGCTGGCCGGACCCGCCAGTGATAAGGATCGGGTTGATAAGGATCGGGCCGGCACTCACACCGAATACCAAGTCTCGCACTCCGCCAGGCGCGGCAACACCCGGTCCTTGTCGGACACGATCGCCTCATCGTCAGCCAGCGGCCATGGCAGCGCCAGGCCAGGATCATTCCACACCACGCCGCGTTCACAGGCGCGGTCGTAGCCGCCATCCACCTTGTAAAGAACGTCCGTGCCGTCCTGCAGCACGCAGAACCCGTGCAGGAAACCGCCGGGAACCCAAAGCTGCGCGCCATTCTCGGCACTCAACACCACCGACACATGCTCACCGTATGTGGGCGACCCGACGCGAATATCCACGGCCACATCCCAGATCGCGCCCGCCAACACCCGCACCAGCTTGCCCTGCACGTGGGGCGCCACCTGGCAGTGCAGACCGCGCACCACGCCCTTGCGGGAATGGCTTTGATTGTCCTGGATGAACTGCGCATCCAATCCGGCAGCGACGAATTTCGATGCGGTGTAGGCCTCGAAGAAGAACCCTCGCTCGTCGCCGTAGCGCGGCGGCGTGAACAGCATCAACGCCGGAATCGCCAGGCGCTCGACCTTCATCAGCGATGCCCCTCGGAGAGCTGCATCAGAACCCGCCCCAGCTCGGTCTTGCCCAGTGCCAGCGCGTGTCCGCGCAAAGCCGCCGCGTCGATCCAGCCCATGCGGAACGCCACCTCCTCCGGGCAGCCCACCAGCATCCCTTGGCGGGACTGGATGGTCTGCACAAAGGTGCCGGCCTGCATCAGACTGTCCGGCGTGCCGGCATCGAGCCAGGCGCAGCCACGGCCCAGCTTTTGGACGTGCAGATTGCCCTGCTCCATATACATGCGATTGAGATCGGTAATCTCCAGCTCCCCGCGCGGCGAGGGCTTCACGGCGGCGGCCATCTCGGTCACGTGGCGGTCATAGAAATACAGCCCGATCACCGCCCAGTTGGACGCGGGTACGGCCGGCTTCTCCATGATATCCACGGCGCGACCCTCTGTATCCATGGTCACCACGCCGTAGCGCTCCGGATCCGCCACGTGGTAGGCGAACACCGAAGCGCCGTCCTCGCGCGCCGCCGCCTCCTGCAGCTGCACCGAGAGATGATCGCCGAAGATCATGTTGTCGCCCAACGCCAGCGCGCAGGCCTCGCCGGCCAGCCAGTCGCGCGCGATGTGGAACGCCTGTGCCAGACCTTCCGGCCGCGGCTGCTCGGCATAGGTGAACCGCACGCCGAGCCGCGCGCCATCGCCCAGCAGGCGGCGGAACTGCGGCAGGTCGGACGGCGTGGAGATCACCATTATGTCGCGGATGCCGGCCAGCATGAGGACCGACAGCGGATAGTAGACCATCGGCTTGTCATAGACCGGCAGCAGCTGCTTGCTGGTCGCCTGGGTCATCGGGTGCAGCCGCGTGCCGGAGCCGCCGGCCAGAATGATGCCCTTCACGCCGCGGCGCCCTTCTTGTCGGTACCCAGTCGCTCGCCGGAATACCGGCGGGCGCGCACGCCTTCCCACCAGGCGCGGTTGGCCAGATACCAATCCACCGTCTTTGCCAGCCCCGCCTCGAAATCATGTGGGGCTTTCCAGGACAGCGCCGCCTCGGTGCGGGACGGATCGATCTCGTAGCGGAAATCATGGCCGGGACGATCCGCCACGAAGCGGATCAGCCGGCTGCGCGGGCCTTCCGGGTCAGGCACGCGGGCGTCCAATGCGGCGCAGATGGCGTGCACCACCTGCAGGTTGGTGCGCGGCTGGCGCCCGCTGATCGCGTAGGTCTCCCCGACCTCGCCGCTCTCGATCACCTTGGTGAGGGCTCCGGCATGATCGTCTACATACAGCCAGTCGCGTGTGTTGGAGCCGTTGCCATAGACCGGCAGTGTCTTGCCCTCCAGCGCGTTCAAGGTCACCAGCGGCACCAGTTTTTCCGGAAACTGCCATAGCCCGTAATTATTGGCCGTGTTGCTCACCAGAGTGGGCAGGCCATAGGTGTGATGCCAGGCCCTCACCAGATGGTCGGACGCCGCCTTGCTGGCGGAATACGGGCTGCGCGGATCGTACGGCGTGGTCTCGGTGAACGGCGGATCATCGGCGCCCAGGGCCCCGAAGACCTCATCGGTCGAGACATGATGGAAACGGAACACCGTCTTCCCGTTGGCCGGCAGAGCCGACCAGTATTCGCGCGCCGCATCCAGCAGCGTATAGGTGCCAACAACGTTGCTCTGGATGAACGGACCCGGCCCGTCGATCGAACGGTCCACATGGGTTTCAGCCGCAAGATGCATCACCGCATCCGGCCGATGCGCGGCGAACACCTGCCGCATCGCCTCCGGATCGCAGATATCGGCCCGTACCAGCAGATGGCGGCGATCCGCACCCGCCTCCTCCAGCGCGTCCTCGGACGCGGCGTAGGTCATTTTGTCAACGTTCACGACACTGTGATCGGTGTGGCGGATCATATGGCGCACCACGGCAGAACCGATGAAGCCACACCCACCGGTTACCAGAATTCGCATGCACGCCCCGCTTTGTTGTTCGCAAGTCGGCGCAAATTGGCAGCACTTCCCGGCCAGGGCAATCGCTGGCGCTTGACCGGCCGGGGTTGATGATAGACTTCGTCCGGCCCACGGACGAAGTCCATCAACCGAAGGGCAACAACCACGTGATCCCAGGACTGATCGAGTTTCAACAGGAGCGCCTGGCATCGCTGCTTCACCGCCGCATCACTGACCTCACCCCCGACTGGTTTGCCTCCCTGCCGTTCCAGATGATGATGACCGGTGACCCGGAATTGGAGGCTATCGGCGTGCACACCAGCGGTGCCGCAGAGATGACGGTGGTGGTGACCGATCCGGGACGCCCGATCGGCAGAATTGAGGTGGTCGCTCAATCGCCCGGCTGCCTGTTGCTGCTCGACAACCGCGCCGCCGAAGGTCATCT